>JAFAIV010000217.1 GCA_019236545.1 Actinomycetota bacterium
GTCGTCCTGCTCGTCACCGGCGACGGCCTCAAGACACCCGGCGTCGTCGCCGACCGGCTACGGCCCGTGCGGGTCCAGCCGGACGGAGACGCCGTCCTGGAGCTTCTCGGTGTGCAGGTCTAACCCCAACGGAAAGGAAGGTGCGCCATGAGAACCGGCCCGCGGACGGGGTTCCGCTGGACTCCGGACACGATCGTGTACGCGATCACGCTCTGGGCCCGGAAGCACAGCCGGCCTCCGTTCACGAGCGAGTGGGATCAGGCGGGGGAGAACCATCCCTCCCGTCAGACGGTTGCTCGCGTGTTCGGGAGCTGGAACGAGGCGATGGTCGCCGCCGGCTTCGACCCGCGTCCCCGCGGCCGCCCGCGGCGCGCGCTCGCGGACGGCTAGATGGCGAAGGTCCTTCTCCTCGCAGGCGACGGGATCGGCCCGGAGATCGCGGCCGAGGCGAAGCTCGCCCTCGAGCGGCTCGCCCCGGGCGTGGAGGTCGAGGAGGCGCTGATCGGCGCCGCCGCGATCCGGGCCACGGGCTCGCCGCTGCCGGACGAGACGGTCGCGGCCGCCCACGCGGCGACGGCCGTCCTGAAGGGGCCGGTCGGCGATCCCGAATTCGATGCGGCAGACGTGCGGCCCGAGCAGGGCCTGCTGAAGCTGCGCGCCGAGCTCGACGCGTACGCCAACCTGCGCCCGTCGGTCCAGGGCGACGTCGACCTGCTGATCGTGCGGGAGCTCGTCGGCGGGCTCTATTTCGGCGCCCGCGGCGTGCGCGAGGACGGGACCGTCTTCGACACGTGCGAGTACCACCCGGACCAGGTCGAACGGATCGTGCGACGCGGCTTCGCGCTGGCGGAAGGGCGGCGCGGCCGTCTCACCTCGGTCGACAAGGCCAACGTCCTCGACACGTCGCGGCTCTGGCGGCGCGTCGTCGACCGGGTCGCGCCGGAGTACCCGGACGTCCAGGTCGAGCACATGCTCGTCGACAACGCTGCGATGCAGCTCGCGACCTCCCCGGAGCAGTTCGACGTGATCGTGACCGAGAACATGTTCGGCGACATCCTCAGCGACCTCGCCGCCGCGGTCACCGGCGGCCTCGGCCTCGCCCCGTCGGCGAGCCTCTCCGACTCCGGGCCGGGGATCTTCGAGCCGGTGCACGGCTCGGCCCCCGACATCGCCGGTCGCGGCATCGCGAACCCCGCGGCGATGCTCCGCTCGACCGCGCTCCTGCTCGAGCACGGCCTCGGGCTGTACGACGAGGGCCGCGCGCTCGCGCGCGCGGTCGACGCCGCGCTCGCGCTCGCGCCGACGCCCGACCTGGGCGGCTCAGCGACGACCGCGGAGCTCGGCGCGAAGGTGCGGGAGCAACTGGAAGTGGAGGCGCGGCCGTGAACGCGACCAAGACGATCGTCCGCCGGGCCATCACGGCTCCGGCGGCGTGCGCGTGCTCGGACCCCATCCCGTTCGAGCGCGCCGAGAGGAAGGGCGCGGCCGTCGTCGTGTGCCTCCGCTGCGGGTACCGCGTCCCGCAGCGTCTGGGTCGGCGATGACCCCTCCGGTCGCCTATCCGGGCCCACCCGGTACGCACACGGCTGCCGCAGCGGCCGCGCTCTTCCCCTCGGGACCGCACGTCCCGTTCGGCGGCTTCCGCGCCGTGGCGGACGCCGTCGTCGCGGCGGAGGTCGAGTACGGCGTGCTCCCGATCGAGAGCTCGCTCGCCGGCGCGGTCGCCGAGACGCACGACCTGCTCTACGAGCGCGCCCTCTCGATCGTCGGCGAGACCGTGCTGCCGATCAGGCACTGCCTCGCGGCCGCCGAGGAGGTGCCGCTGGACGAGATCCGGCGCGTCTACTCGAACCCCACCGCGCTCGAGCAGTGCCGCGAGCTCTTGGCACGGCTCCCCGGCGCGCGCGTCATCTCGGTCGCCACCACAGCCGAGGCGGCGCAGCACGTCGCAGAAGAGCGCGACCCGACCGCTGCGGCGATCGCCGGGGAGGAGGCCGTCCGGCTCTACGGGCTCGAGCTGCTCGCGGACGACGTCGGCGACGGCCCGGCGTTCACGCGCTTCGTCTCGATCGCGCCGCACACGCACATCGGCGCCGTCGGCGACCAGCCGCGCACCGCATTCACGTTCCAGACCGACCACCGCCCCGGCGCGCTCTTCCGCGCGATCGAGCCGTTCGCGCGCGCCGGCCTCGACCTCGTCCGGCTCGTCTCCCGGCCGCTGCCGTCGACGCCGTGGAAGTACCGTTTCGACGCCGTCGTCGCCGGCCACCCGCTCGAGCCCGCCGTGCGGCTGGCGCTCCGCGAGCTGGCGGCCGAGACGAAGGCGCTGCGTGTGGTCGGGGTCTACGACGGACACAAGGAGGCCGCTTCGTGAGCACGGTTCAGGACGAGCACGTCCAGCGCGTCAGGCGCGAGATCTCGGACATCGACACGCAGCTGGTCGCGCTCGTGAACAAGCGCCTCGGCCTCGTCGCCGGGCTCAAGCGCTACAAGGACGAGCACGGCATCGGCTTCGTCGACCTGGCGCGGGAGGAGTGGATGCTCCGCTACCTGCAGCGCTCGAACCGCGGGCCGCTCTCCGAGGACGGGCTGGCCGAGCTGTACCACGCGCTCCTCGACCTGACGAAGCGCGAGGTGCTCGCGCTCTCAGGCGGTGCGTAGCGCGTCGGTCGGCGCGAGCCGGGCCGCGCGCGCCGCGGGATAGAGGCCGGCGAGGCCGCCGATCCCGATCGCCGCGCCGAGGCCGAGCACGATCGCGACCGGCGGGACCGAGATGCTCCAGCCGCGGGCGGTCGCCAGCGCCACCGTCGTCGCGACGCCCGCGACGACGCCCAGCAGCCCGCCGAGCGTCCCGAGCAGGAGCGACTCCGTCAAGAACTGGGCCGCGACATGACGGCGCGTCGCCCCGAGCGCGCGCCGCAGGCCGATCTCCGTCCGCCGCTCGAGCACCGAGATGACCATCAGGTTCGCGATCCCGATCGCGCCGACGAGCAGCGCGATCCCTCCGAGCCCGAGGAACAGCGTCGTCGACGACCCCGCGACGGCGGCGCGCGCCGCGAGCGCGTCCGAGGGACGGCTGACGGAGACCTCGTCCGGCGCCTCCGGGTTCGCGGTCGGAGCAAGGACGCCGGCGACCTGGACGACGCGACTCGTGTCCGCGCGGACGTAGATGTGGCTCGGATGGCCGTCGTAGCCGAAGAGCTGCCGGGCGATCGGTGCGCCGACGAGCGCGGACAGGTCGATCTCCGGAGCGAGCGGCAGCGGGTCGAGGATCCCGACGACCGTGAACCAGTGGTTGCCGAGCCAGATCCGAGTCGACGGGCCGATCGAGTCGATCCCGAGGCTCTTCGCGACCTGGTAGCCGAGCACCGTCGCCGGGTAGCGCTCGGTCGCCGCGTTGAGGAAGACACCGGCGCGGAGGCTCCCGTCGAGGGTCGCGAGCAGGCTGGGGTCGGCGACGCGGACGGCGAGGCCGCCGGTCTCGTAGACGGGGATCTTGTCGCTGCGGAAGACGTTCTCGTTGGCGAGCTCGGCCGTCGGCGCGACCGACTGCACGCCCGGGACGAGCCGGATCATCGGCGTCGCCTGCGTCGGCAGCTCCGACTCGACGCCGGAGATCCCGGAGCCGTTGACGACGGTGAGCAGGTTCGTCCCGAGCCGGTCGATCTCCGCGAGCAGGTTCGCCTCGCTGGAGCGCGTGATCCCGAGGATGCCGACGATCGCCGCGATCCCGATCGCGATCCCGAGCGCGGAGAGGGCGGCGCGCAGCCGGCGCGAGCGCATCGCGCTCGTCCCGAGGGCGAGCACGTCGCGCGGGAGGAGGCGGGAGCGCTCGATCACGCGACGATCCGGCCGTCGCGGAGGACGACCCGGCGCCGGGCGGCGTTCGCGACCTCGTCGTTGTGGGTGATCACGACGAGCGTCGAGCCTTGCGCGTTCAGCTCCTGGAGGAGCGCGACGAGCTCTGCGCCCGTGGCGGAGTCGAGGTTGCCGGTCGGCTCGTCGGCGAGGACGATCGACGGCTCGCCGACGAGGGCGCGCGCGATCGCGACGCGCTGGCGCTCGCCGCCGGAGAGCTTCTGCGGGCGGTGCGTCATGCGGCTCGCGAGGCCGACGCGGTCGAGCGCGGTCGCGGCGCGGCGGCGGCGCTCGTCGGCCGGCACGCCCCGGTAGAGCAGCCCACTGGCGACGTTGTCCAGCGCGGTCAGGTGGTCGAGGAGGAAGAACTGCTGGAAGACCACGCCGAGGTGGTGCGCGCGGAGCCCGGACAGCTCGCGGTCGCCGAGCGCCGACGCCTCGTGGCCGGCGATGCGGACGCTGCCGCTCGTCGGCCGGTCGAGCGCCGCCATCACGTTCAGCAGCGTCGTCTTCCCCGAGCCGGACGGCCCGACGATCGCGACGAGGTCGCCGTTCTCAACGGTCAGGTCGATCTCGCGCAGCGACTCGACCGGCGGCTCGCCGGGGTACGTCTTCGAGACGCCGCGCAGTTCCAGCGGCGGCGCGCTCATCCCGTCGGCACCTGGACGCGCTCGCCCGCGGCGATGCCCGGGCCGCTGATCTCGACCTTGCCCGCCACGTCGTCGAAGAGGCCGGTCGTGACCGGCGTCAGGTGCGCGACGCCGCCGCTCACGAGGTTCACGGCGTAGCCGCCTCCGGGCCGGGCGAGGAGGGCGCTGATCGGTGCGGCGAGGACGTTGCGGTCCTCCTGCGAGACGATCGCCACCTGGACGGGGGCCTGGTCGAGGCCGCCGCCGGTGCCGCCCGCGGGCAGCGTGACGGTCACGGGCACCGTCGCCGAGCCGCCCCCGCCGCCGCCCTGCTGGTTGTTCGGGGGCGCCGTCGCGACCCTGCCGATCGAGGAGACGTGCCCCGTGACGGTGCGGCCGTCCGGTGTCGTGACGAGCGCCTGGTCCCCGACGGAGAGCTGCGAGACCGTGCCCGGGTCGAGCGGGATGAGCACTGCCGGTTGCGCGCTCGTGGCGGTCAGGACTGGCCCGCCCGCGGCGACCGGCGCGCCCGCGGCGGCGACCAGCGTCGCGATCCGCGTCGGGCCGGGCAGGAAGACGACCTCGCCGAGCGCAAGCGTCCCAGTGGCGGGCATGCCGAGCGAGCGCTGCCACGCCTCGACGGCCGCGAGCGTCCCGAAGTCGAAGCGCCCGTCGACCGGCCCGGGGAAGCCGAGCGCGAGCAGGTTGCGCTGCAGTGCGAGGACGTCGGGGCCGGCGATGCCGTACGTCAGGTCGCGGTAGGCCGGCCGGGGCCCGTAGAGGAGCGTCACCGGCGCGTGGTCGAGCTCGTAGAGCTCGCGTCCGCGGCCGACGATCGTCCCCGGCTGCGGGAGCCAGGTGACGGTGCCCGCCGCTCCGGCGTTGGCGACGCCGTAGCTGCCGCTGTACGAGAGCGTCCCGGAGACCTGCTGGCGCTCGACGACGTCCGTGCGGACGATCCGCGCGAGCGCGGTCGGGACGACGACCGTCGGCCGCGAGGCATTGCCCGAGAACGGCCGCGCCGCGACCGTCACGGCGACGAGCACGAGCACGGCGACGCCGGTGGTGGCGAGGATCCGCGAGCGGCGCCGGGTCATCGGCGCACGCTCGCAGATGCCTCGACGGACACCTGGACGTGCATCCCCGGCCGGAGCGTCGGCGGCGGGTCGGAGAGGGCGATCGTCGCGGTGTAGGTCGCCTGCGTCCCGGCGCCGGAGGCCGGGAGCGGGTCGACCGACTCCACCGTCCCGTCGTAGACCGAGTCGGCGAGCGCCGAGACGGCGACGGACGCGTGCTGGCCCGGTGCGAGCAGGGTCGCCAGCGCTTCGCCGAAGCTCGCGCCGACCGTCAGGCGGCCGAGGTCGACGAGCGTGACGAGCCCGCTGCCCTGCACGGGGACGAGCTGCCCGACGCCGGCGCCGACCGAGGCGACGGTGCCGGAGAACGGCGCGACGAGCCTGGTCGAGCGCACCTGCGCTTGCGCGGACGCGAGCGCGGCGCGGGCGGTCGCGACCGCGCCGCGGGCGGACGCGAGCGCGCCGGCGCGCGGCCGCTGCGTGTGCGTCGCGTTGCCTGCCCGTGTGGAGGCGAGCGCAAGCGCGGCGGCGGATGCTGCTCCCTGCGCCAGGTCGACGCTCTGGCGCTCCGAGATCGTCCCCGCGGCCTGCGCGGCGGTCGCGGCGCGCACCGTGGCCTGGTCGGAGGCGACCGCGCTCTGGTCGGCGGCGACGGCCGCGCGGGCGTCGGAGAAGGCGCTCTGGTCGTCGCTCAGCTGCGCCTGGTCGGCGGCGACGGTGGCCTGATCGCCGAGCACGGCCTTCGCGTCGGCCGACAGCGTCTGCGCCGGGGCGGACGTCGCCTGGTCGGCCGCCTGCGTCTTCTGGTCGGCGAGCAGCGTCGCCTGATCCGCCCTGAGCGAGGCGCGATCCGACGAGACGCGCCCGGACGCCGCGCCCTGCGTGGACTGGTCGGAGGAGAGCCTCGTCTGATCGCTCGCGAGCTGCGCGTTCGCCTGGTCGAGCGCCGCCTGGAGCTGCGCCGCGCCCTGCGCCGCCGCGTCGCGGGCGTCCGCGAGCGCCTGCGCCGCCGTCGCGGACGTCTGCTGGGCCTCGCGGAGCCCGGCCTGGAGCTGTGCCCGGTCCGCGTGCGACGGCCCCTGCTCGAGCTCGAGCAGCTGCGCCTTGGCGGAGGCGAGCCCGGCACGGGCCGTCGACAGGGCCGTGAGCGCCGCCTGCGGGTCGATCCGCGCGAGCAGCTGCCCGGCCGCGACGCTCTGGCCCGGCTTGACCGCGAGCTGGACGAGCCGGCCGGCCGACGGGAAGTCGAGCGTCGCCTGGCGTCCTGCCTCCACGGTCCCGGTCGCCGTCAGCGTCGCGGACACGGTCGAGGGCGGGGACGACCGGCCGATGCCGACTGCAACCGCCGCGGCGACGGCTCCGGCCGCGGCCACTCCGACGGCGAGGCGCCGGGGCGTCACTTCTTCCCTCCCGTGCAGATCCGCAGGACCGCAGCGGCCTGGGACGAGATGTTCGGCTTCTGGAAGCCGGGCGGCACGGTACTCACTTGGAAGCCGCCGCTCGGGCTCGGGTCGGGGAAGGTCGGGAAGCCGTGCCGGCGGATGCACTCGGCGATCCGGACGCCGCGTTGGTACTCGGCGGCGGTCTCGGCGGCGGGCCGGTGCTCGCTGTCGTACTGGTCGCGGATCGCGTGCACCTGCGCCCAGACCTTCGCGCACCCGTTGATGACGCTCTGCGGCCAGCGCCACGGGCCGTGCGCGTCGAGCGACGGGTAGTGGTCGTTGCCCTCGGTGTCCACCTGCGGGTCGGGGAGGCTCGGCATGCCATGCGCCCGCGCGCAGGCGGCGTAGCGGTCGTAGCCCGCGACGAGCCGCTGGAAGGTCGATTGCCCGGTGGGCGGGGCCGCAGCCGAGCTCCCGCACGCGGCGGCGAGCAGGACGAGCCCCGCGAGGACGGCCGCGCTACGGAGTGCCGAAGTAGACACGGCCGCGGGGGTCGGGGTTGTAGCGCTCGCAGGCGGTCAGCTGGTCGCGGATCGCCGACTTGAGCAGGTGCGAGAGGCGCGCGTCGGGGCGGAACGTGCCGTCTGGCGAGGGATCGGGCCAGTCGTGGACGCCGTGGGCGCGCATGCAGCGGGCGAAGCGGATCAGCCCGGCCATCTGAGCGGCGTTCGGCGCCGGGTGCTGGTCCGCACCGGGGAACAGCCGGTCGAAGAGCGACTGGCAGGCGTCCCGGGTCTGCTGCGGGATGTCGAGCCCGTGGGGGTAGATCGGCTTCCCGGATGAGTCGAAGCCGCTCGGGTCGGCGAGGTTCGGCATCCCGTGCGCCCTCGCACAGAGGACGACCTGGTGCCAGCGCGCGGCGCGGCTCACCTGCGTGTTCGTGGTCGTCGCGTGGGAGCCGCCCCCGCATCCGGCCGCGAGGAGGGCGACCACGGCGACCACCGGGGCGCTACGGAGCGCGAACGACACTGATGCCTCCGGAGGGGTTGGGGTTGAGCCGGGCGCAAGCGTGTGCGGCAGGGACGAACAGGCGCTTGCCGCCCTGCTGGATGTGCGCGTCGATCGGGAACTCGCCGAGCCGGTTCGGGTCGGGCCAGTCCGGGATCCGGGTGCGCATGCAGCGCGCGAACACGAGCAGCTTCTGGTAGTCGGTCAGCGAGACCGGCTGCGTCTCCGTCCAGCCCGCGGGCATCTGGGCGTAGATCGAGGCGCACGCGCGCTGCGCGGACACCGGCGTCCGCGGGGCGCTGTTCGGGAAGACGGGGACGCCGTTCGTGTCGATCGTCGGGTCGGGGAATGCCGGCACGCCGTGCTGCCGGATGCAGGCGGCCCAGTGGCGCAGGACCACGAGCGCCTGCTGGTTGAGCGAGCCGCGCGGCGGCGTGGAGGAGGCGGCGAGGGCGAAGCCACCGGCGGCGAGGCCGAGCGAGCCCAGGCCGACGGCGACTGCGAGCAGGAATCTGTTCATGGACGCAGCTGACCACGGGCGCCTGAACGCCCCGCCGCCGCTCCTGAGAGGTTGCTTAGAGCTTGCTGAGAGCGATCGAGACGACCGCGCCGCCGTCGTCGGCGTTCGCGATCTCGACCTCGCCGCCATGGTCGTCGACCGTCTGCTTCACGATCGCGAGGCCGAGGCCCGATCCCGGCAGCGCGCGTGCGTCGGCGGCGCGGTAGAAGCGGTCGAAGACGTGGGGGAGGTCGGCCTCCTCGATCCCCGGCCCGTGGTCGCGGACGCGCAGCGTCCCGTCGCGGAGCTCCACCTGCACGACCCCGTCCGGCGGGCTCCACTTGACGGCGTTGTCGAGGACGTTGTCGACCGCCCGCTCGAGGCGCGCCCGGGAGCCCGAGACCGCCGTCGGCTCGAGAGAGGTCTCGAACCGCAGCCGGGGCGCGCGTTGCCCGACGCGCTCGACCGCCCGCGCGACGAGCTCGTCGAGCGCCACCGGCTCGCGCGCGTCGACCGGCTTTCCGTTCCGGGCGGCCGTGATCAGGTCGTCGACGAGCGCCGCGAGCTCCTCGATCCCGCGCACCGCTGCGTCGAAGACGTGCGGGCGCCGCGAGCCGGGGAGGTCGTCCCGCGCCAGCAGCTCGACGTTCGCACGGTGCGCCGCGAGCGGTGTGCGAAGCTCGTGCGACGCGTCGGCGATCAGCTGCTGCTGCGCCCGCTGCGACTCCTCGAGCGCCTCGAGCATCGCGTTGAAGTCCGCAGCGAGGCTCCCGACCTCGTCCCGCGACTCGACCTCGATGCGCCGGTCGAGCTCGCGCGTCAGCGTCACCTCGCGCACCGTCCGCGCGAGCGCGCCCACCGGCTTCAGCACGGCGGCCGCCGCGAGCCGGCCGAACAGCGCCGCGACGAGCGCCCCCGCGAGCGTGAGCCCGATCAGGAGCCAACGCACGTGCGTCAGCGTCGCGTTCACGTCGCTCAGCGGACGGGCCGTCCGGATGAGCCCGAGCCCGTTCTGCGACCGCATCGTGTAGAGCCGCATCGGGACGCCGTGGATCTTGACGTCGCTGAAGTACGCCGGCGCGTACCCGCCCGCGACCGCGACGTCGGCCTTCTCGAGGGGCACGAAGCCGTTCGGCTGCCGGATGCCCTGCTTCAGGAGCGTCCCGATGTTCGGGATGTACTGGAGGTACCCGGAGCCGTCGGTACCGAGGAACGGCCCGGTCGCTGCCTGCGCGTCCTGCTGCTTGGCCTTGTCCAGCGCGGCCTTGGGCACGGTCGCGCCCTTCGCCACCGGGATCGGCTGGACGGCGGTCTTCGCCGCGACGTTCTGCGCGGAGGTGATCAGCCCGACGTCGATCTGGTCGTGCAGGTTCGAGCGCACGCTGAAGTAGACGACGAGCGACGCGGCCGCCAGCGCCACGAAGACGGCGCCGCCGGCGGCCAGCGTGAGACGCGAGCGGAGGCTCACGGCTCCCTCAGCGCGTAGCCGACGCCGCGCACGGTGTGGATCAGGCGCGGCTCGCCGCCGGCCTCCGTCTTCCGGCGCAGGTAGCTGACGTACACCTCGAGCGGGTTCGAGGTCGGGCCGAAGTCGTAGCTCCAGACGCGATCCATGATCAGCTCGCGCGTCAGTACCTGGCGCGGGTTGCGGAGGAACAGCTCGAGCAGCGCGTACTCCGTCCGTGTCAGCTCGATCTCGCGGTCGCCGCGGCGTACCTGATGCGAGCGCGGGTCGAGCGAGAGGCCGGAGAACCAGAGCGGCGCGTCCTCGCCCGGGGGGCGCGTACGGCGCAGGAGCGCGCGCACGCGCGCGAGCAGCTCGCCGAGGGCGAACGGCTTCACGAGGTAGTCGTCGGCGCCGAGGTCGAGCCCGCGGATCGTGTCCTCCTCCGAGTCGCGCGCCGTGAGGATCAGGATCGGCGTCCGGTTACCGTTGCCGCGGAGCCGCCGGCAGACCTCGAACCCGTCGAGGTTCGGCATCAGGACGTCGAGCACGATCGCGTCGACGTCGGCCTGGGCGAGCCGCTTCATCGCCTCGAGCCCATCGGCAGCGGTCGCGACGCGGTGGCCGTCGAGCTCGAGCGCGGTCTCGACCGCCTCGCGCACGTCCGGGTCGTCGTCCACGACGAGAACGCGGCTGCTCACGGGCGCAGCGTACGCCCGCCGGCTTAGCGGTTCCTTAGAGTGCCGCGTGCGCCGCTTCGTACGCGGCGATCGCGTCCTCGTGCCGCAGCGTCAGGCCGATCTCGTCGAGGCCGTCGAGCAGGCACTCGCGCGTGAAGTCGTCCAGCTCGAACGGGAACCCGCCTGCCGTCCGCTGCTCGAGGTCGACCGTCAGCTCCTCGCCGGCCAGCGCGCG
>JAFAIV010000238.1 GCA_019236545.1 Actinomycetota bacterium
AGGCAGGTGGCGACGCCGATCACGCAGCAGAGGAAGATCGTCTGCGTCCCGGTCAGGTGGCGGAGCACGACCTTCTGCGCGACGACGGCGATCGCATACGCGACGGCCGCGGTGAGGCAGAGGATCACGCCGGCGGTCGTCGCCGAGCGGTTCGCCGTCGCGACGGCGATCACCGCGACACCGGCGAACGCGACGGCGCAGCCTGTGAAGAGGCTCCGCGGGAAGCCCTCGCGGAGGAAGAGGCCCGCGAGGATCGCGATCAGCACGGGCCCGATGTTCACGAGCATCGCCGCGGTCCCGGCGTCGACGCGCCGCTCCGCGGAGTTCAGGGCGAGGTTGTAGGCGCCGAACCAGAGGAGCCCGACGAGCAGGAGCCACGGCCCCGTCGCGCGGAGCGCCGCCCGCGTGGGCAGCCGCTCGCCGCGCGACCAGCCGATCGCGCCGAGCGCGACGGCGGCGACGACGAGGCGCGCGAGCGCGAGCTCGCCGGGGCCGAACGCGCGTCCCGCCGAGCGGATCCCGACGAACGCGGACGCCCAGAGCGTGACGGTGAGCAGCGCCGCGGCCAGCGCCACGAGCCGGCTCCGGCGCTCCTCGAGGGTGGCCGCGATCGCGCTCACGGAGGCTCTAACGCAGCGAGCCCTCGATTTGTTCGACGAACGAGGAGAGCAGGTCGTTGAACGGCGCGCCGAGGCGCTGTACCGAGTGGCCCGCGCCCGGGAGCACCGCGCGTCTCGCGCCGAGCCGTTCCTGGAGGACGTCGCAGACCGCCTCGAACGCCGGCTCGTGCGCCCCCGAGACGGCGAGCACGGGCAGGCCCTCGAGCGCGTCGAGCGGCGGGTCGGCGTCCCAGGGCAGCCGCTCGCGCTGGAGGATGCGCGCGCCCTGGAGCAGCGCGGGGGAGAGGCGGCCGGGCGGGATCGGCGCGCCGACCCACGCCATGAAGGCGCGCAGGAACTCCTCCGGATCGCGCGGCCCCTCGTCCCAGAGCCGCGTCCCGCTCTCCATCGCGGCGTCGGCGGCGGGGTTGCCGCGCGCGAGCCCGAACGCCGGCGGCTCGACGACGGTCAGCGAGCGCACGTCCGCGCGCCGGCGCGCGGCGAGGAAGAGCGAGATCACGCCGCCGTAGGAGTGGCCGACGAGATGCGTCCCCGGCTCGAGGAACTCCTCCAGCCAGGCCGCCTCGCCTTCGAAGTCGACCCGCTCGACCTCCGGCCCGGGCGGGAAGCCGCGCCGGTTGGGCGCCTCGGCGTCGAAGCGCTCGAACAGCGGTTTCTGGGCGATCCAGGTCGTCCTCGCGTTGACGACGCTGCCGTGTACGAACAAGAGCCGAGGCCGTTTCCCCAAGCGGGATTCGGATGTCACAAAGTCCCCTCTCGCATGCTGCTATTCTCGCGCCCGGATGCAGGCCTCTTCGCGCTCGAACTTCCAGCCCGCCGAGGCAGGCGCAGTGCTGGCCGGAACCGTCGGCGCCTGCGCCGGCGGCGGCGCGCTCGCCGGCTGGGCGGCCGGGAACACAGGCTACGGCGTCCTCGGCGGTGTCGTCGTCGGCATCCCCGTCGGCATCTTCGCCGTCTACCGCCGCTTCAAGGGCTACTTCTCGTGATGGCCGGGATGCTGTCCACGCCGCGCCCCGTCCCGGGGCGGCGCGTTCCCGCGCTCGTCGGCGCGGGCCTCGTCCTGGCCGCGCTGCCGGTCTTCGTCGTCGCGCACTTCCCGCTCGCGGGCTGGGCGCTCGCCGCCGTCCTCTGGGGGATGGGCGAGGCGCTCGGCGTCTACCTCTCGCGTCTGCCGATCGGGGCCGACCACCTGCGGATGTCCGGCGTCGTCGCGCTCGCGCACTCGTTCCGCGGCATCGGCGTGATGATCGCGCTGCTCGCCGTCACCGTCGCGAACAAGCACGTCGGGATCGCGGCGGTCGCCGTCTACGCGCTCGCGTACACGCTCTCGCTCGCGGTGTCGCTGCTCGAGTACTTCAGCGGGGAGAAGCTCGGCTCGTGAACGCGCTGCTCGCGGAGACCTTCAACCCGGCGAACGAGTTCGAGCTCAAGCAGTGGGTGAGCATCCACCTCGGCCCGCTCGACATGTCGATCAACAAGGCGGTCGTCTACCTCGCGCTCTCGGCGCTCGTGACGATCCTGCTCGGCCTGTTCACGATGCGCAGCCGGCTCGCCCTCCTGCCGAGCAAGCAGCAGACCGTCGGCGAGGCCGTCTACGAGATCGCGCAGACGCAGATCGCGGAGCAGGGCCTGCCGCGGAAGGCGATGGGCCGCTGGTTCCCGTACGTCGCGTCGCTCTTCCTCTTCATCTGGACGATGAACATGCTCGGCTTCATCCCGCTGCCGCTGACCGGCGACAAGTGGCATGGGGTGCCGACGTGGGGCATCTACGCGGTGACGTCGCAGCTCTCGGTGACGCTCGTGCTCGCGGTCATGAGCGTCGCGTTCACGCACATCGAGGGGGTGCGGTACAACGGCCTGCACTACTTCTCGACGTTCGTGCCCGCCGGCGTGCCCAAGCCGATGGTGCCGTTCATGTTCGGCCTGGAGACGATCTCGCACTTCTTCCGGATCGTCAGCCTCGCCGTCCGGCTCTACGCGAACATGCTCGCCGGCCACATGCTGATCCTCGTCTCGATCGGCCTGATCTTCATCCTCGGCGGGATCACGTTCTACATCGCTGTCCCGATCTCGTTCCCGATCGGTATCGCCTTCTACATCTTCGAGGTCGTGATCGTCGTCACGATCCAGGCGTTCATCTTCGCAGCGCTCACCGCCATCTACATCGGCTCGGCGATCGAGCCGGCCCACTAAGGAGGAAGACGGAAGTGCATCTCTTGATCGCAGCAGGAGACGTCGTCAAGGCCGCCAAGGCGCTTGGCTTCGGCGTCGGCATGGGCCTCGGCTCGCTCGGCGCGGGCGTCGGCATCGGCACCGTGTTCGGCTCGATGATCCAGTCGGTCGCCCGGCAGCCGGAGCTGCGCGGCGAGCTGCAGGGGATCATGTGGCTCGGCTTCGCCCTCACGGAGGCCGTCGTGTTCTACGGCCTCGTCGGCGGGTTCCTCGGCTTCGTCCTCGTCTCCGGCTGATGCTCCACCCGGCGCTGCTCCTGGGGGCCTCGAGCCCCCTGACCAAGATCATCCCCGGGCTGATGATCTGGACGATCGTCTTCTTCCTGATCGTCTTCCTCGTGCTGCGCAAGTACGCGTTCGGGCCGATCCAGAACATGCTCGACCAGCGGCGTGAGTCGATCCGCCACGCGCTCGAGTCGGCCGACGAGGCGCGCGAGGAGGCGCGGAAGCTGCTCGAGGAGCACAAGCAGCTGGTCGGCCAGGCGCG
Source organism: Actinomycetota bacterium (assembly GCA_019236545.1). Lineage (GTDB taxonomy): Bacteria > Actinomycetota > Thermoleophilia > Gaiellales > Gaiellaceae > Palsa-739. The sequence continues at coordinate 3,339 of JAFAIV010000238.1, forward strand.
CAGCCAGGCGGAGGAGATCCTCTCCGAGGCGCGCCGGACCCGCGAGTCGATGGAGCAGCGCATGCGCGACGAGACCGAGGCGGAGCGCCAGCGCCGGCTCGAGGAGACGCGCAAGGAGATCGCCGCCGAGACGGCGCGCGCCCTGGAGCAGATCCGCTCCGAGGTCGCCGACCTGACCCTCGAGGCGACATCGCGCGTCGTCGGCAAGACGCTCGACGCCGAGCGCGACCGCGAGCTCATCGCGGAGGCGATCCAGGGCCTCGATTTCTCCAAGCTCGAGGAGCGCGCCTAGCTTGGCGGTCGCCCACCGCATCTACGCGGAGGCGCTCTTCGACGCGGCCAAGGACTCCGGCCGGTTGAAGGAGGTTCACGAGGAGCTGTCCGACTTCGCCGTGGCGATCCGGGACACGCCGGAGCTGCGCGCCGTGCTGCGCAACCCGCAGCTCGAGTCGAGCGCGAAGGCGCGGATCCTGCGCGACCTCGCCGGCGGCGACGACGCGCTGTTCGCGAACTTCCTGGCGCTGACGGCGGAGAAGGGCCGGGCCGGCGAGCTGGAGGAGATCGCCAAGGAGTTCGACCGCCTGATCGCGCGCGAGGAGCGGCGCCTGACCGTCGAGCTGACGACGGCGCGCGAGCTCTCCGACGCCGAGGCGGACGCGATCGTGAAGCAGATCGAGCAGGCGGCCGGCCGCTCGGTCGAGGCGACGCGCCGCGTCGACCCCGGCCTCGTCGGCGGCATCGTCCTGCGGGTGGGCTCGCTTCAGGTGGACGCGAGCGTGCGCGGAAGATTGGAACGACTACGACACGAACTGGTGAGGAGCTGAGGACGCCTTGAAGCTGCGCCCGGAAGAGATCACGTCGATCCTGCGTCAGCGGATCGAGCAGTACGACGTCGAGACCGACCTCGCCGAGGTCGGCACCGTCCTGCAGGTCGGCGACGGCATCGCCCGCATCTACGGGCTCGAGAACGCCGTCGCGATGGAGATGCTCGAGCTGGAGAACGGCGTCGTCGGGCTCGCGTTCAACCTCGAGGAGGACGACGTCGGCGCCGCGCTGTTCGGCGAGTGGGAGGGCATCAGCGAGGGCTCGTCCGTCCGCCGCACCGGCCGCGTCGCGAGCATCCCCGTCGGCGAGGCGCTGCTCGGCCGCGTCGTCGACCCGCTCGGCAACCCGCTCGACGGCCGCGGGCCGATCGAGACGGAGCACTTCCGGCCGCTCGAGTTCAAGGCGCCGGGCGTCGTCGCGCGCCAGCCGGTGAAGGAGCCGCTGCAGACCGGGATCAAGGCGATCGACTCGATGACGAACGTCGGCCGCGGCCAGCGCGAGCTGATCATCGGCGACCGCTCGACCGGCAAGACGGCGATCCTGATCGACACGATCCTCAACCAGAAGGACACGGACGTCCACTGCATCTACGTCGCCATCGGCCAGAAGGAGTCGACGGTCGCCGGCATCTACGAGCGCCTGCGCTCGGCCGGGGCGATGGAGTACACGACGATCGTCACCGCCTCCGCGTCCGAGGCCGCGCCGATCAAGTGGATGGCGCCGTTCGCCGGCGCCGCGATGGGCGAGTACTTCCTCTTCAGCGGCAAGCACGCCCTCGTGATGTACGACGACCTCTCGAAGCACGCGGACGCGTATCACCAGCTCTCGCTGCTGCTGCGCCGCCCGCCGGGCCGCGAGGCGTTCCCGGGCGACGTCTTCTACCTGCACTCGCGGCTGCTCGAGCGCGCGTGCAAGCTGAACGACGAGAACGGCGGCGGCTCGCTGACCGCGCTGCCGGTGATCGAGACGCAGGCCGGCGACGTCTCGGCGTACATCCCGACGAACGTCATCTCGATCACGGACGGCCAGATCTTCCTGCAGGCCGACCTCTTCTACTCGGGCGTCCGTCCGGCCGTGAACGTCGGCATCTCGGTCTCCCGCGTCGGCTCGTCCGCGCAGACGAAGGCGATGAAGAAGGTCGCCGGCCGCCTGCGCCTCGACCTCGCGCAGTACCGCGAGCTGGAGGCGTTCGCGCAGTTCGGCTCCGACCTCGACCGCGCGACGCAGCAGGCGCTGACGCGCGGCGAGAAGATGGTCGCGACGCTGAACCAGCCGCAGTACCAGCCGTGGCCGATGGAGGAGCAGGTCGCCGCGATCTACGCCGGCATCCACGGCTTCCTCGACGACATCCCGACGCCGCAGGTGCAGCGCTTCCAGGACGAGCTCCGGGAGCACCTGCGCGCCGAGGGCTCGGTCTACCAGCAGATCCGCGAGAGCGGCGACCTGCCGGACGACCTCGCGCAGAAGCTCAGCGGCGAGATCGACAAGTTCAAGAACACGTTCAACGTCCAGACCGAGAGCGCTGTGGCCTAGTTGGCGTCCCTTCAGGACATCCGGCGGCGGATCGCCTCGGTCCGCAACACGCGCAAGATCACGAAGGCGCTCGAGCTCGTCGCAGGCGCCCGGCTGCGCCGCGCGCAGACGCGGATCGAGGAGATGCGCCCGTACGCGGACCGGATGCAGGAGCTGATGGTCGGCACCGCCAAGGCGGCGTCGTCGTTCCGCAACCTCGCGCTGATGCAGCGGCGGGACGAGGTGCGGCGCGTGGCGTTCGTCGTCGTCTCGGGCGACCGCGGCCTTGCCGGGCCGTTCAACGGCCAGGTGCTCCGGCGCGCGTTCGAGCTCGAGCGGCAGGCGCGCTCGCAGGGCCAGGACGTGAAGTGGCTCGTCGTCGGCCGCAAGGGCGCGTCGACGCTCCGCTTCCGCCGCTACCAGCTCGAAGGGCAGTGGGCCGGCTTCAGCGACCGGCCGACGTACGCGGACGCGCAGGCGGTCGCGCACGCGCTCGCCGAGCTGTACACGAACCAGGAGGTCGACCGCGTCGTCCTCGTCTACAACCGCTTCGTCTCGGCGCTCGTCCAGCGCGTCACGGTCACCGATCTCCTGCCGATCCCGGAGGACGTCCTCCAGGGTGGCGACGAGCGCGAGCGCGCGCAGGAGGAGCGGCAGCTCAACCCGGACTTCATCTACGAGCCGGAGCCCGAGCAGATCCTCGAGCGGCTCCTGCCCGTCTACCTCGAGACCGAGATCTACCGCGCCCTGCTCGAGTCCGCCGCGTCGTTCCTCGCGTCGCAGATGACCGCGATGCGGAACGCCTCCAAGAACGCGGGCGAGCTGATCGACCGCTACACGCTCCAGATGAACCGCGCCCGCCAGGCCGAGATCACCCAGGAGATCCTCGAGGTCGTGGCCGGAGCCGAAGCCCTCACCGGATAACGTAGGAGACCCATGCCCGCAGAGAACGGAAACGGCCAGAACACCGGACGGATCGTGGAGATCAAGGGCGTCGTGCTCGACGCGGTCTTCACGGACCGGCTGCCCGAGATCTACCACGCCGTGCGCATCGAGGTGCCCGAGGACGGCGGCACGCGCGAGGTCATCGCGGAGGTGCAACAGCATCTCGGCGACGACCGCGTCCGCGCGGTCGCGATGGACACGACGGACGGCCTCGCGCGCGGGCTGGAGGTCCAGGACACGGGCAAGCCGATCTCCGTCCCGGTGGGCGACGAGACGCTGGGCCGGATCTGGAACGTCATCGGCGACCCGGTCGACGGCAAGGAGGCGGGCAAGGGCGAGCGCTGGCCGATCCACCGCGACCCGCCGTCGTTCACCGACCTTGCGCCGACGGTCGAGATCTTCGAAACGGGCATCAAGGTCATCGACCTGATCGCGCCGTACGTGCGCGGCGGCAAGGTCGGGCTCTTCGGCGGCGCCGGCGTCGGCAAGACGGTCACGATCACGGAGCTGATCAACAACGTCGCGCTCCAGCACGGCGGCGTCTCCGTCTTCACGGGCGTGGGCGAGCGCACGCGCGAGGGCACCGACCTCTACCTCGAGATGGAGGAGTCCGGCGTCCTCGACAAGGTCGCGATGGTCTACGGCCAGATGAACGAGCCGCCGGGCGCGCGCCTGCGCGTCGGCCTGTCCGGCCTGACGATGGCGGAGTACTTCCGCGACCAGGGCCAGGACGTGCTGCTCTTCATCGACAACATCTTCCGCTTCGTCCAGGCGGGCTCGGAGGTGTCGGCGCTCCTCGGCCGCATGCCGAGCGCCGTCGGCTACCAGCCGACGCT
>JAFAIV010000297.1 GCA_019236545.1 Actinomycetota bacterium
CGGATCGCGTCGGCGAGGTCGGGATCGACGAGCTCGGTGCGCACGCGGATGCCGTGCTTCGCGCGGAACGAGAGCTGGACGCGGCGGCCGCTGACCTTGACGTGGCGGCGCTGGAGCGTCGTGACGCCGTAGGTGCCGTCGCGGACGTAGCGCTCCGAGCCGACCCTGAACCAGCCTAGCTCGATCAGGCGCAGCGCGATCGCGGACACGCGCTCGCGGTCGAACTCGTCCTTGTCGAAGTGGAGCGCCATCGCCTCGCGCAGCGCAGGCAGCGCCTCGCCGAAGCGGATCAGCTTGTCGTACTTCGCCTGCTCCTGCTGGGCGCGGAAGTCGGCGCTGTAGAGGTACTGCTTGCGGCCCGCGGCGTCGAAGCCGGTCGCCTGCAGCTTCGACGTCGCGCGCGGCGAGATCCAGACGTCCTTCCACGCAGGCGGGATCGCGAGCGCCTCGATTCGGGCGAGCTTGCGCTCGTCGGTGATCTGCTTGCCGGCAGCGTCGTAGTAGCGGAACGCGCCCTTTCGCCCTCTCCTGCTCCACCCCATGTCCTCGGACCCAATGGCGTTACCATCGGGCCGGATGCGCGACGACCGGACCATCGTCGTCCTCGAGGGCGACCAGACGGGGCAGGAGCTCCTGGAGGAGGCTCTGCGCGTGCTTGCGCCCGACGTGATCGGGATCGAGCTCGACTTCCCGCGCTACGACCTCTCGCTCGCGAAGCGGCGCGAGACGCAGAACAGCGTCGTCCACGCGGCCGCGACGGCGATCCGCGAGCACGGCCTCGGCCTGAAGGCGGCGACCGTCACGCCGGAGGAGCGCGGCGACGTCGGCTCCCCGAACCGGATCCTGCGCGAGGAGATCGGCGGCAAGGTGATCGTCCGCACCGGCCGGCGCATCCCGGGCGTCAACCCGATCGGCGGGGTCTACTCCCCGATCTCGATCGTCCGCATGGCCGTCGGCGACGCCTACGGCGCGAAGGAGTGGCGCGAGGGCGAGGGCCAGGACGAGGTTGCATACCGAACCGAGCGGATCGAGCGGCGGATCTGCATGGCGGTCGCCGAGTTCGCGTTCCGTCAGGCAGAGCGGACGGGCGCGAAGGTCTTCGGCGGACCGAAGTACACGGTCAGCCCGACGTACGAGGGGATGCTCAAGGAGGAGATGGACGCCGCGGCGGAGCGGCATCCGGACGTGCCGTACGAGCCGCAGCTGATCGATGCGACGTTCGCGCTCCTGCTCTCGTCGAGCGGCGAGCCGCTCGTGATCCCGGCGCTCAACCGGGACGGTGACATCCTCTCCGACCTCGTCCTGCCGCTCTTCGGCTCGATCGCCGGGTCGGAGTCGCTGCTCGTCGCGTTCGAGGACGACTTCGAGCCGGCGGCGATCATGGCCGAGGCCGCGCACGGGACGGCGCCGTCGCTCGAGGGCAAGAACGTCGCGAATCCGATGGCGATGATCCTCGGCGCCGCCGCGCTCCTGTCGCACTCGGACGCGGACGCGCAGCGCGCCGGCCGCGCGATCCGGGAAGCCGCGCTGGAAGCCGTCGCCCAGGGAGCCCGCACCGCCGACCTCGGCGGCCACCTCGGCACGAGCGAGTACACGGACGAGGTCATCTCCCGCGTCCGCGCCAAGCTGGACGTTTGGGCCACCCTCTGAGCTAGTAACAGACTGTTACAAGCGCGTTCGCTCGACGGGAACGGCTTGGAATGGCGGAGCAGTCGACGGACCGGCGGAAGTAACAGACTGTTACTAAGTCGGTCCGGCCGATCAGGACGCGGCGGCGGGCGTCCACTCGGCCCAGCCGTCGGCCCACGCGGCCAGGAACGCCTCCGCGACGCGCGGGTCGAACTGCGTCCCTGCGCAGCGCTCGATCTCCGAGAGCGCGTGCTCGTGGCTCATCGCGCCGCGGTACGGGCGCGGTGAGATCATCGCGTCGAAGGCGTCTGCGACGGCGAGGATCCGCGCCTCCATCGGGATCGCGCGGCCGCGCAACCCCGCCGGGTAGCCGCTTCCGTCCCAGTGCTCGTGGTGGAAGAGGACGTACGGGAGCGCGTGCCACACGCGGCGCAGCTCGAGGACGAGCGACGCCCCTGCCCTCGGGTGGCGCCGGATCTCGGCCTGCTCGTCGACCGTCAGCGGCCCGGCCTTCCCGAGCACC
>JAFAIV010000394.1 GCA_019236545.1 Actinomycetota bacterium
GGGTCGTCGAACTGCGCCGCGTTCACGAAGAGCGACATGACGATGGCGTCGTTCTCCGCCCGCGCTCTGTCGAGCAGCGCACGGTGGCCGGCGTGGAGCGCGCCCATCGTCGGCACCAGCCCGACCTCGCCGCCGAGCTCCGGGAGCTCCACGATCGTGCGGACGACCTTCACGCGAGCATCACCGTCGCGCCTGCGAGCGTCTCGTAGAGGTGCTCGAGCTCGGGGTGCGCCTCGTGGATCGCGGCCTTGTGCGCCTCGACGACCTCCCAGTCGCCGCGGGAGATCGGGCCCGTCAACTCGAAGTCGTTCTCGATCGTGCGCCGCATAAGCGGCATGAGCGCCTCTGCGGGCACGCCCGCGTCGCCGACAAGCCGTGCCGCGGCCGCGTGGAGCGTCACGAGGTAGTTGGACGCGAACACGGCGCCTGCGTGGTAGAGCGTCCGGTCCTCGTCGGCGAGCTCGAACGGCCGCAGCCCGAGCGTCTCCGCCAGCTCGCGAGCGATCGCGAGCGCCTCTTCTGTCTCGCCGGTGACCGCCGCCCAGGCGCCGTCGAGCTGCTCCGGCCCGCGGCGCTTCGTGAACGTCTGCAGCGGGTGCAACGAGAACCGCCGCCCGTGCGGAGCGAGCGCCGCGAGGGGCGTCGCGCCGGAGACATGGCCGATCCAGGCACGTCCGGGTGTCAGACACCCGGCCGTGGCCGAAATGGCGGCGTCGGGCACGCAGAGGAGCACCACGTCCGGGTCCTCGTCGGTCACGCCGACGCCCCGCTCCGAGAGACGAGCGGCCACCGCCGAGCCGACGCGGCCCGTGCCGATCACGCGAATTCGTTCGAGCATCTCGAGCTCCAGCTCCGTAGCGGATGCCGGGAGGCGAGAAGTCTAGTCGGTTCTCGAGAGGGCTTTGTCCACCGATGTGGTAGACATTGAGCGATCTTATGACTGGGATAAATGAACCGCATACGCCACCGCGCGTCGACGTGCACCGCCACGTCTGGCCGGGCACCTTCACGGAGGCGCTACGCAGCCGGACCAAGCCACCCTGCCTCCAGGGCTCGACACTCGTCACGCCGGAGGGCCGGTTCGAGATCGAGCTCGACGCGCACGACGCCGGACGCTGCCTTGCCGAGCTCGACCGGGAGGGAGTCGACGTCGCCGTCATCTCCCTCCAGCCGACGCTCGGCATCTCGGGGCTCCCGAGCGACGAGGCGGCCGAGCTGCATCGGGTGTTCGACGACGGGGCGCACGACGTGGTCGCCGCCTCCGGAGGCCGGCTGCGCGCCTTCTCGGCCGGCGCCGTCCGGGAGGGATTCGCCGGCGCCGGGGTCGCCGCCGAGGCGCTGCTCGATCTCGACTCGCTCGCGCCGACACTCGACGAGCTCGAGCTCCGCGGGCAGACGCTCTTCGTGCATCCAGGGCCGGCGCGCACGCGCCGGCGCGCCCCCGCCTGGTGGGCTCCGGCCGTCGACTACACGGCGCAGATGCAGGCTGCCTACGCGGCGTGGATCGCCGGAGGCGCCGACCGCTGGCCGGGACTCCCGGTCGTCTTCGCGATCCTCGCCGGCGGCGCCCCGTTCCAGCTCGAGCGGCTCCGCTCTCGAGGCGTCGACACGCGGCGGGTCGTCGACGCGAACGTCCGCTTCGACACCGCTTCCTACGGGCGGCTGTCGCTCGAGCTCTGCCTCGCCGCCTACGGCGTCGAGCATCTCGTGTACGGGAGCGATGCGCCCGTCGTCGACCCGACTCCGACTCTGTCCGCCGTCAACGCACTCGGAAAGGCCACCGCCGATGCCATCTGCCGCTACAACCCAGCAGACCTCCTCCGTGTCTGAGCCGCCGTGGCTCGCGGCCGTCCCGGCCGGACGCGACCTCCACCGCGACGAGCTCCGTGCCCTGGCGAAGGCGCTCGGGGAGCAACCGGGCGCCTGGCAGGGCCACGTCCGTCACGACCCGGAGCGCCGCCACTACGTCCAGCTCCACCGCGACCTGCACCTGGACGTCTGGCTGATCTGCTGGACGCATCAGCAGGAGACGGGGCTGCACGACCACGACGTGTCGTCCGGCGCCGTCCACGTCTGCCGCGGCACGCTCGTCGAGGACAGGCTCGAGGCGCGGGAGGGCGGGCTCCGGCGCGTCTCCGTCGCGCGACCTGCCGGGCGGACGTTCGACTTCGACGCTTCGCACGTGCACTGCGTCCGCCACCCCGAGGACGCGGCTCCGGCGGTCTCGATCCACGTCTACTCGCCGGCGCTGTGGCGGATGGGGTACTACGACGTCGGCCCGGACGGCCTGCTGCGCCGCTCGTCCGTGAGCTACGCGGAGGAGACGGCGGCGGCATGACCTGGACGACCACTGCGGCAGGGATCCCATGCACGATCCACGCGGCGCACGACGGGACCTGGCTCGTCACCTTCGCCGCGACGACGTTCAGCCGGCGGACCGAGCTCGCCCAGGCGATCGTCGACGCCTCCGGCGGGAACGTCGACGCGGAGGAGGCGTCGCTCCTCGCCGCCCAGGTCATGCGGCGAATGATGCGCAGGGCAAGCTGATACCGTCTCCGCGATGCCGATCTACGAGTACGTCTGCATGGAGTGCGAGTCGCACTTCGAGGAGCTCGTCCGCGGCGAGGAGCAGGTCGCCTGCCCCGACTGCGCCGCGACGAACGTGTCGCGCCAGTTCTCCAGCTTCGCCGTCCACGGCGTGTCCAAGCCGGCACGCGTCGGTGGCGGCGGTGGCGGCGGCTGCTGCGGCGGCTCCTGCGGCTGCGGCCACTAGCCCGGTGAGCACCGGGGGGAACGGCGGCGAGCAGCTGACTCGCGCCGAGTACGAGCACCTGCAGGCCGAGCTGGCCGAGCTCGAAGGACCGCGCCGGCAGGCGATCGTCGAGGCGATCGCGGTCGCGCGCGGCCACGGCGACCTCTCCGAGAACTTCGAGTACCACTCGGCGAAGAACGAGCAGGGCCTGCTCGAGCGGCGGATCACGATCCTCCGCAACCGGCTCCAGCACGCGACCGTGATCGACGAGGCGCAGGCCGCGGCGAGCGGCGTCGTCACCGTCGGCTCGAAGGTCGAGCTGCAGCGGGAGGACGGCGAGCGCATGGAGGTCGAGATCTCGAGCGTCGGCGGCGTCTCCCCGGAGTCGCCGGTCGGGCGCGCGCTCCTCGGCAAGTCCGAGGGCGACGAGATCCAGGTCGAGGCTCCACGCGGCACCTGGCGGGCGCGCGTCGTGTCCGTCGGCCGCGCCTCGTAGACTCGCCTGCGTGAGTGCAGTGCCGGTCGAGCGCGACGACCTCCAGGCGTACGGAGCCGAGGTCGCCGGGTGCACGCGCTGCCGGCTCGCGCAGGGCCGGACGCAGGTGGTCTTCGGCTCGGGCAACCCGCACGCCGAGCTGATGTTCGTCGGCGAGGCACCCGGCTTCCACGAGGACAAGCAGGGCGTCCCGTTCGTCGGTCAGGCCGGGAAGCTGCTCGAGAGGCTGCTGGAGCAGATCGGCCTGCGCCGCGAGGACGTCTACATCGCCAACGTCCTCAAGTGCCGCCCGCCCGGCAACCGCGACCCGCAGCCTGACGAGATCGAGGCCTGCGAGCCGCATCTCTTCCGCCAGATCGGGCTGATCGAGCCGCGCGTGATCGCGACGCTCGGGAACTTCGCGACGAAGCTCCTCTCCGGCAGCCCGCTCGGGATCACCCGCGTCCACGGCCAGGAGCAGCGGCTGACGATGGCGGGACGGCCCGTCCTGCTCTACCCGCTCTACCACCCGGCCGCCGCGCTCTACACACCGGCGATGCTGAAGGTGCTCGAGTCGGACTTCGCGCGGCTGCCCGGCCTGCTCGGAACCGACGCGCCGGCGCCGGTCGCCGTTGTCCGGGAGCCCGAGCCGGAGCCGCTCGTCGCGGCCCCGGCGGAACAGCTCGGCCTCTTCTAGTCCAGGCCCTGGACGGCGACCATGCGGAGGTTCGCGGCGCCCTCGCGCAGCTTGCGCAGATCGGCGTACTCCGGAGAGTCGTACCAGCGCTTGACCGTGTCGAGGTCGGGGAACTCGATCAGGACGACGCGCGACGGATCCCAATCGCCTTCGAGCACGGTCAGCTCGCCACCACGGGCGAGGAAGCGCGCACCGACCGCTGCCAGTGAGGCAGGAGTTCCCGCCCTGTACCGGTCGTACTGCTCCGGGTCTGTGATGTCGGTCTCGACGATGACGTATGCAGGCATGGCGGAACTCTAGGCTTGCGCCGTGGCGGAGACCGTGACCTCGACCCCGGAGGAGACCGAGGCGCTCGCGTCGGAGCTGGCGCGGCGGCTCGCGACAGGCGACGTCGTGACCATCTCCGGGGAGCTCGGCGCCGGGAAGACGACCTTCGTCCGCGGCGCGTGCGCGGCCCTCGGCGTGCGGGAGCGGGTGACGAGCCCGACCTACACGATCGGCCATCGCTACCACGGCGACGGCGTCGAGGTCTCGCACCTCGACCTGTACCGGTTCCAGGGCGTCTCCGCGGCGGAGTGGGGCGACCTCGAGCCGTACTTCGAGCAGGCGATCGCGTTCGTGGAGTGGCCGGAGGCGGGGGAGGGCGTGCTGCCGGCGCCGCGGTTCCGTGTTCGCTTGCGGCATGCTGGCCGGGACAGAGCGGTGGCGATCGACGAGTGCTGATCCTGGCCTTCGACACGGCGACCGAGGCGGCGACGAGCGCCCTCGTCGACGACGGGGAGGTGCTGGCGGAGCGCGTCTCGCGCGCCCAGACGCTGCTCGAGGACGTCGACGCGCTCCTCCGCCAGGGCGGCGCGCATCCGCGCGACCTCGACGCGCTCGCCGTCGGCGTCGGCCCCGGCAGCTTCACGGGCGTCCGCATCGGCCTCGCCGCCGCGCGGGGTCTCGCGCTCGCGCTCGACGTCTCGGGCGCGGGCGTCTCCACGCTCGCGGCGCTCGCCGCGGGCGCCCCGGGCGCGCTGCCGGTCGTGGACGCGCGCAGGCGCGAGATCTTCACGCTCGCCGACGGCGAGCCCGCCGTCCTCGCCCCGGAAGCCCTCGACCTCGATCCGGGGACCGTATGCGTCGGCGACGGCGCGCGCCGCTACCGCGAGCTCCTGGAGGAGAAGGGCGCCGAGGTGCCGCCGGACGGTGACGAGCGCCACCTCCCGCGCGCCCGCTTCCACGCGGCGCTCGCGCGCGACTTCGGGCCGGTCGAGCTCGTCGAGCCGCTCTACCTGCGCGTCCCCGACGCCGAGCAGGCGGTGAAGCGGTGACGACGATCGAGCTCCGCCGCCTCGGGCTCGGCGACCTCGCCGACATCGAGCGGATCGAGCGGCGCTCCTACGTGACCCCCTGGTCGCGCTCGATGTTCGCGGGCGAGCTCGCCAAGCCGTCCTCGATCTGCCTCGGCGCGTTCGCCGCCGACGACGAGAACGGCGAGCTCGCCGGCTACCTGATCGTCTCCCGCTACGTCGACGCGTGGCACGTGATGAATGTCGCGACCGACCCCGACCATCGTGGCCGCGGAGTCGCCACGATGCTGCTCGAGCGGCTCTTCGAGCTCACGGCCGACGACGCGCGCCGCGGCTACACGCTCGAGGTGCGGGTCTCGAACGCGACCGCGATCGCGCTCTACGAGCGGCTCGGTTTCGAGTCGCGCGGCATCCGGCGCGGCTACTACACCGACAACCGCGAGGACGCGCTGATCATGTGGAAGGAACCGGTCGCGCGGGCGTGATCCTCGGGATCGAGACCTCCTGCGACGAGACCGCGGCCGCGCTCGTCACCGGCGAGGGCGAGATCCGGGCGAGCGTCGTCTCCTCCCAGGCCGACCTGCACGCGCGCTACGGCGGCGTCGTCCCGGAGGTCGCGTCGCGGCGGCATCTGGAGCTCGTGACGCCGGTGATCCGGGAGGCGCTGTCCGAGGCGGGAGCGACGCTGGACGATGTGGACCGCGTCGCGGTGACCCAGGGGCCGGGCCTGATCGGGGCGCTGCTCGTCGGGCTCGCCGCCGCGAAGGCGGTCGCGTGGGCGCGGCGGCTGCCGCTCGTGCCGGTCGACCACCTGAACGGGCACGTCGCGTCGCTCTACCTCCAGCCCGATCCGCTCGAGCCGCCGTTCCTCTGCCTGCTCGCGAGCGGTGGGCACACGATGCTCCTCGACGTCCGCGGCCACGGCGAGCACGAGCTGCTCGGGACGACGCTGGACGACGCGGCGGGCGAGGCGTTCGACAAGGGCGCGCGGCTGCTCGGGCTCGGCTACCCGGGCGGGCGCGAACTCGACCGGCTCGCGCGCGACGGCGACCCGAAGGCGTACGCCTTTCCGGTCGCGCGCGTCCCCGGGCTGGACTTCTCGTTCTCCGGCCTGAAGACGGCGCTGCTCTACGCGGTACGCGACCTCACGCCGGAGGAGCTCGAGGCGCGGAAGGCCGACCTCGCCGCGTCGTACCAGCACGCGATCGTGCGCGCGCTCGTCGAGCGCGTCCGCGAGGCGGCGGCGCAGGCGGGGCGGGAGACGATCGCGGTCGTCGGCGGCGTGGCGGCGAACTCGGAGCTCCGCGCCTCGCTCCCGGATGCGCGGCTCGCGCCGCTCGCGCTCTGCACCGACAACGCCGCGATGATCGCGTCGGCCGCCCGCTTCACGCCTGCCGTCGCGTATCCCGGGTATCTGGGGCTCGATGCGTATGCGTCCCGCTGAGGCCCGGCTCGCGCTCCTGCTCGCGGTCGCCGCGGGCGCGTCCGCGTGCGTGGCCGCGCTCGCGCAGGGAGGGGTCGCGCCGCAGGCTCTCGACGCGACGCTGGACGGCCCGACATCGTGGAACGCCCTGCTCGGCTCGAGGCCGCACGTCCCCCTCGGCGATCGGGCGATCGTCGTCCTGAAGGCGCCTTCGCTCGCACAGGGCGGCGACCCCGCCGGCGAGGTCGCGCTCCAGGACCGCGTCGCCGCCCGCTTCGGCCTCGAGCCGCAGCTCCGGTTCACGCACGTCCTCGACGGCTTCTCGGCCGAGGTCGATCCGGGCCGGATCCCGCTCGTCGAGAGCGACCCTGCCGTCGCCGGCGTCTACCCGGTGCGCGCCGCCTACCCGGCGTACGTCTCGACCGGCGCGACGAACGCCGCCACGATCCAGCCGCCGCCGGGCGGTCTCGACGGACGCGGCGTCCCGGTTGCGTTGATCGCGCCGCCCGGCGGGCCGAGCGCCCTCGCCGCCGTGCTCGCGCAGGCGGCGCCCGGCGCGGCCGCGATCCCCGTGACCGTCGGCCCGCGGAGCGACCAGGTGCTCGCCGGGCTGGAGCAGGCCGTCGCGCTTCGCGCACGCATCGCCGTCGTCGGCGTAGCCGAGCCGTACGCGGGCTTCCCGGACTCGCCCGAGGCGCGCGCCGCCGCCGGCGCGGCGGCGCTCGGGACGCTCGTCGTCGCCGCGGCCGGGGACGACGGCTTCGCCGCAGGCTCCGGCGATCTCTCGGCCTGGGCCGCCGCTCCGGACGCGCTCGGCGTCGCCGCCGCGGACACGAGACCGTCGACCGCGCTCGTCCGCGTCGACGCGCCGGGCTGGGCGGGGACGGTGACGCTCGCCGGCGGCCCCGCCCCGAGCACGCCACTCTCGCTTCCGCTCGCCGCGCCGACCCGGCCCGGGCTGCTCGGCTTCTTCAGCGGCTCCGGCGCCAGCCTCGTCGCCGGCCGTGCCGCGGTCGTCCCGTCGGCGAAAGAGGTCGCCGACGCCGTCCGCGCCGGGGCACGTGCGGTCGTGATTGCGGGCGGCGTCCTCCCGTCCGGCAGCGTCTCGTCACCCGTCCCCGTCGTCGCGCTCCCGCTCGTCCGCGGCGGCAGCGTGACCATCGCGCCCGCGGGGAGCTCGCGGAATCCCGGCCGCGGGCGCCTCGCCTCGTTCTCCTCGACCGGCCCGACCACCGCCGTCGCCGCCGGCGTCGCGCTGCGGATTTCCGGCGGCCGGACCCTCACCGGCACCGGAGCCGCCGCCGCCGTCGCGGCAGGCCGCGCGGCGATCTCCGCCGAGGCCACGCCCTCGGCAAGCGCCGCCGACCTGCGCGCCTCCCTCGCGCCCGGCGGCGCCGCCGCGGGACTCCCGCCGCGCGTCCCCCTGCTCGGGAACGTCCACCTGACGCCGTCGTCGTTCGCCGCCGCCGACACCGCCCCCGCCCTGCTCAGCGTCGAGGCGGGCCGCGTCGTCGCCACGACCGCGGGCCCGGAGATCGTCTCCCTCTCGCGTCTCGACGTCGAGCTCTGGCGCGGCTCGCGCTACCTCGGCACACTCGCGCGGATCCGCGACGTGCTGCCGGGCAGGTACACCTTCGGCCTCACCGGCCGGAGCCCCGCAGGAGCGCCGCTTCCGCCCGGCGAATACACCGTCGTGGTCGTCGCCCGCTCCGTGGAAGGAGGCAGTAGCAATCGGCGGATGACCCGATTCTCGCTCCGGTGAGCCGCTGTATGCTCGCCGGTCGTACGCCAGTGAAAAGGAGCAGACTGTGACCGCAGTCGAGGTCTCGCATCTCCGCGAGAATCCGTTCGAGCTGGCCCGCGAGCAGCTGAGACGCGTCGCGGACACGTTCCAGATCGACCCGAATCTCGTCGCAGTTCTCGGCCGGTGCAAGAAGGCGATCGAAGTCTCCGTCCCCGTGGGGATGGACGACGGCAGCACGCAGGTGTTCACCGGCTATCGCGTCACGCACAACGTCGCGCGGGGCCCGTCGAAGGGCGGCATCCGCTACCACCCGGACGTCACCCTCGACGAGGTCAAGTCGCTCGCGATGTGGATGACGTGGAAGTGCGCGCTGATGGGCATCCCGTTCGGCGGCGCGAAGGGCGGGATCGTCTGCGACCCGAAGAGCATGTCGCGCGGCGAGCTCGAGCGGATGACCCGCCGCTTCACGAGCGAGATCATCAACGAGATCGGCCCGGAGAAGGACATCCCGGCGCCGGACGTCGGCACCGACGGCTCCGTGATGGCCTGGATCTTCGACACGTACTCGATGAACAAGGGCCACTCCGTCCTCGGCGTCGTCACCGGCAAGCCGCTCACGATTGGCGGCTCGCTCGGGCGGACCGAGGCGACCGCGCGCGGAGCGCTGTTCGTGATCCGCGACGCGGTGGCGAAGCAGGACCGCTCGATCGCCGGCATGAAGGTCGCCGTGCAGGGCTTCGGCAACGTCGGCAGCTACCTCGCGCGCTTCCTGCACGAGGAGGGTGCGACGGTCGTCGCCATCTCCGACTCGCGCGTCGGGCTCTACAACCCGAAGGGGATCGACGTCCCGGCGGCGCTCGCGCACAAGTCCGAGGCGGGCACGCTCGCCGGGCTCAAGGACGCCGAGCAGATCACGAACGAGGAGCTGCTCCTCGTCGACTGCGACCTGCTCGCGCCGTGCGCACTCGAGCAGGTGATCACCGAGGAGAACGCCGACAAGATCAAGGCGCAGATCATCTGCGAGGGCGCGAACGGCCCGGTCACCCCGTCGGCCGACGCGATCCTCGAGGACCGCGGCGTCCTGATCCTCCCCGACGTCCTCGCGAACGCAGGCGGCGTCGTCGTCTCCTACTTCGAGTGGGTCCAGGGCCTCCAGGAGTACTTCTGGAAGGAGGTCGAGGTGAACGCGAAGCTCAACGACATCATGAGCCGCGCGTTCGACGAGACCTGGGAGACGGCCCAGAGCCGGAGCCTGCCGATGCGCGTCGCGGCCTACGGGCTCGCGGTGCAGCGCGTCGCCGAGGCGACGGTCACGCGGGGCATCTATCCGTAGGCCGGAAGTCGTCCTCTACCACGCCACGGGCTGCCACCTCTGCGCGGCGGCCCGGGGCGTTGTGGAGGTCGCGCGCGACGAGCTCGGCTTCGAGCTGCGCGAGGTGCTGATCGACGGCGACCCGGTGCTCGAGGCGGCGTACCGCGAGTGGATCCCGGTCGTCGAGATCGACGGCGAGCGGCGCTTCACGTACTTCGTGCACCCGGACGGGCTGCGCTGGGCGGTTGCACAAGCGGCGCGATAACTCGCGCTGCTAAAACACTCCGCGCTGTCACGAAGTCGAGCCGGAAGGAGGACGTGTGGCGGATCGCTTGACCGTCGGCGTCGCAGCTCGCCTGTCCCGGTACCTCCAGGTGCTGACACAGGCGCGGAAGATGGGGAAGACGCGCATCTCCTCGCAGGAGATCGCCGAGTACACGAACATCAACGCGACGCAGATCCGCCGCGACCTCTCCGCGTTCGGGAAGTTCGGCAAGCGCGGGGTCGGCTACGACATCGACCGGCTGCTCGAGCAGATCCGGAGCATCCTCCGGACGCAGGGCCAGCACAACATCGCGCTCGTCGGCGCCGGCCGTCTCGGCCAGGCGATCGCGTCCTCGCCGATCTTCGCCGAGCACGGGATCAACATCGCCGCCGTCGTCGACTCCGACCCCGCAAAGGTCGGGAACCCGATCGGCAACGTCGCCGTGGAGCCGTACGAGAGCCTCGGCCGGCTCGTCCGCGACAAGAACGTCGTCGTCGGCGTCCTCGCCGTGCCGGCGTCCGGCGCGCAGAAGGCCGCGGACGACCTCGTCGCGGCCGGCGTCCGGATCATCTTCAACTACTCCGAGGCGCTGCTCGAGACGCCGTCCGACGTGACGGTGCACACGTCGAACCCCGCCGTCGAGCTGCTGCACGCGCTCTACTTCCATCTGACCTGAGAATCCTTCTCTGGCACGGGTACCTCCTCGGAGGAACGGGCTCCAACGTCTACACCCGTGCCCTCGCCCGCGAGTGGAGCCGCGCCGGGCACGAGGTCGTGGTCGTCTGCCAGGAGCGCCACCCGGAGCGCTACGACCTCGGCGGCGCGCGGGTCGTCGTCCCGGAGCTGCCCGACGGGCTGCTGCCGGTCTTCGTGCTCGACCGCTACGAGGGGCTCGAGGCTCGGCTGCTCCAGGACTTCACGCCGGCGCAGCGTGAGGCGCACGTCGAGGCGAACGCCGCGGTACTGCGCGAGCTCCTGCCGGCCGACGTCGTCTTCACGAACCACGTCCTCATGGGCGGCCCGGTCGGCGCCGCGGCCGGCGTGCCGTTCCGCGTGAAGGCGCACGGCTCGGAGCTGGAGTACTCGATGCGCGGCAGGCCGGAGCTCGAGCGCTGGGGCGCCGAGTCGCTCTCGGCCGCGGAGGCGGTCTACGTCGGCTCCGAGCACATCCGCCAGGTGCTCGAGGACGTCTGCGGCCACGTCGAGCGCGTCCACACCGTGCCGCCGGGCGTCGACCCCGAGGAGTTCCGGCCGGAGCCGCGCGAGCAGGCGCTCGCCGCGCTGATCGAGGAGGCGCGGAAGGATCCGCCGAACCCCGGCAACCGCGAGGAACGGCACCCGGACGAGGGCAACGCCGAGCGCTTCGCCGAGTTCTTCGCCTCGGACGAGCCGACGGTCGTCTACTTCGGGAAGCTGATCGAGAACAAGGGCGTGCACGTGCTCCTCGACGCGCTCGCCGGCCTCGACGCGCGCGCGGTCGTCGTCGGCTTCGGCGACTGGCGCGCCGAGCTCGAGGCGATGGCGCCGCCCGGGACGCTCTTCCCGGGGCCGCTCGAGCATCGGCATCTCGTCCACCTGCTGC
>JAFAIV010000092.1 GCA_019236545.1 Actinomycetota bacterium
CGAGGTCTCCGACCACACCCTCTTCAACTGGCATTGCTACCTCCCCGAGGTCGGGCCCGGCCAGCGCTACGGGTACCGGATCCACGGGCCGTACGACCCGGGCGCCGGCAATCGGTTCAACCCCGCGAAGCTGCTGATCGACCCGTATACGAAAGCGATCGAGGGCCCTGTCGACTACGCGGCCGGGAACGTCCTGCCCTACACGGGCACCGACGACCTCACGCCCGACGACACCGACGACGCCGCTGCGATCCCGAAGTGCATCGTCGTCGACGAGTCGTTCGAATGGGAAGGCGACCGGCGCCTCGACCGCCCCTGGAAGGAGACGGTCATCTACGAGCTCCACGTGAAGGGGTTCACACAGCTGAACGAGCGCATCCGCGAAGACCTGCGCGGGACGTACGCGGGGCTCGCATCCGAGGCGGCGATCGAGTACCTGCAGGGGCTCGGAGTGACGGCGGTCGAGCTGATGCCCGTCCACCACATCGCAGACGAGGAGCCGCTGATCAACCGCGGACTGACGAACTACTGGGGCTACAGCTCGATCGGCTACCTGGCGCCGCACTCCGTCTACGCGGCGACGGGCAGCCGCGGCGAGCAGGTGCGCGAGTTCAAGGGGATGGTCAAGGCGCTGCACCGGGCGGGCATCGAGGTGATTCTCGACGTCGTCTACAACCACACCGCCGAGGGCAACCACCTCGGCCCGATGCTCAGCTTCAAGGGCGTCGACAACGCCAGCTACTACCGGCTCGTCCCCGACGACCCGCGCCACTACATGGACTTCACCGGGACGGGCAACTCGCTCAACCCGGTGCACCCGTCGGTGCTGCGGCTGATCATGGACTCGCTGCGCTACTTCGTCCTGGAGTGCCACGTGGACGGGTTCCGCTTCGACCTCGCGTCCGCGCTCGCGCGCGAGTTCTACGACGTCGACCGCCTCTCGGCGTTCTTCGACACGATCCACCAGGACCCGGTGCTCTCCCAGGTGAAGCTGATCGCCGAGCCGTGGGACGTCGGGCCGGGCGGCTACCAGGTCGGGAACTTCCCGGTTCTCTGGGCCGAGTGGAACGGGAAGTACCGCGACTCCGTGCGCGACTTCTGGCGGATGGAGGGGAACGTCGGCGAGTTCGCGCGGCGCTTCACCGGCTCGGCCGACCTCTACCAGTCGAACGGCCGCGACCCGTTCGCGTCGATCAACTTCATCACCGCGCACGACGGGTTCACGCTGCGCGACCTCGTCTCGTACAACGAGAAGCACAACGAGGCGAACGGCGAGGAGAACAAGGACGGGACGGACGACAACCGCTCCTGGAACCTCGGCGCCGAGGGCGAGACCGACGACCCGCAGATCCTCGCGCTGCGGGCGCGGCAGCAGCGGAACTTCCTGACGACGCTCCTCCTCTCGCAGGGCGTGCCGATGCTGCTCGGCGGCGACGAGTGGGGCCGCTCGCAGGGCGGCAACAACAACGCCTGGTGCCAGGACAGCGAGATCTCCTGGTTCGACTGGGACAGCGCCGACCGCGACCTCGAGGAGTTCACGCGCCGGCTGATCCGCCTGCGCGCCGACCATCCGGTCTTCCGGCGGCGGACGTTCCTCAGCGGCACGTCGGAGGAGGGGTCGGGGCTGCCGGACATCTGGTGGTTCCGCCCGGACGGGCGCCGGATGACGCTGCGCGACTGGCAGAAGCCGGAGACGCGCACGCTCGGCGTGTTCCTCAACGGCCAGGAGATCCGGGAGCGCACCGACCACGGGGAGCCGATCGAGGACGACTCGTTCCTGCTCCTCTTCAACTCCCACTCGGACGACGTCGTCTTCACGCTGCCGACGCGCCGCTTCGGGCTGCACTGGCAGGTCGAGCTCGCGACGGGCGAGGCGCCGGAGGGCAGGCTCGGGGCGCGCGCCCTGGTCACGGTCGAGGCGCACTCGTTGATCCTGCTTCGCCGCGTCTGAGCGCGGGTAAGGCGGGTCGATGGCCGAGTTCCGCTGCACCTTCCGTGTCCAGCTGACCGCAGACCTGGACTTCCGGCGCGTCCGCGACGTCGTCCTGCCGTACGTCGCCGAGCTCGGCGTCTCGCACCTCTACCTCTCGCCCGTGCTGCAGGCGCGGACGGGCTCGACCCACGGCTACGACGTCGTCGACCCGACGCGGGTGTCGGAGGAGCTCGGCGGCGAGGAGGAGCTGCGGGCGCTCTGCGGCGACGCGCGAGAGGCCGGGATGGGCGTCGTCCTCGACGTCGTCCCGAACCACATGGCGAACTCCGAGGAGGAGAACCCGTTCTGGCGCGACCCGCAGCTGCGCCGCCGCTTCTTCGACATCGACCCGGCCACCGGCTGGCACCGCCGCTTCTTCGACGTCGGCGAGCTCGCCGGCGTGCGCGTCGAGGATCCGGAGGTCTTCGAGACGACGCACGCGAAGGTGCTCGAGCTCGTCGGCGAGGGACTGGTGGACGGGCTGCGCGTCGATCACCCGGACGGGCTCGCGAACCCGCGCGAGTTCCTCGACCGCCTGCGCGAGCGCGGCGTCCGGGACGTCTGGGTCGAGAAGATCCTCGAACCGGGAGAGCCGCTGCGCGCGTCGTGGCCCGCCGAGGGGA
>JAFAIV010000177.1 GCA_019236545.1 Actinomycetota bacterium
TCATGCGGCCGAGGTCGCCGCGCGCGCGGGCGGCCTGCGCGAGCGCGACCCGCGCGCGAGTGGCGGTCGCCGCGTCCCCGGCCGCGAGGGCGTCGGCGAGCGTCGCCTCGAGCGCCTCGTCGAGGTCCCCGCCCTCGCCGAGCCGGATCGCGAGCTCGAGGTTCGCGAGCCGCAGCTCCCGGCCCTCGGCGGGCGGCAGCTCGGCGCCCGTCTCGAGGTAGTCCGCGGACACGCCGAGCCTTCCGGCGAGCCGCCGCAGCGCCTTCACGGACGGCTGGCGCGTCCCCGCCTCGATCCGCGAGATGTAGGCGTACGACACACCGGGCGAGGCGAGCTCTCGCTGAGAGAGGCCCCGCTCGAGCCGAAGCCGCTTCAATCGCCCGCCGATCGTCTCCTGTTCGTGCGCCGCAGGCGGCTTGGAGGCCATGGCTGCCGGATTGTCCCATCAGGCGACAGCGGATGCCACCCCCGCGCGGCTGTACGCTCGGCCGGTGACGGTCGTCGAGCTCGCGGTCTACGCGCTCCTGCTCGCGGTCGCGGCCGTCGCCGTCTGGCGGCGGCCGATCGTTGCGCTCTACCTCTTCGTCGTCGGCCTCGCGCTGCACAACGCCGTCATGGCGACGCTCTACGCCGCCGGCGTCCACGGCGCGACGCTGACCGCGATCGCTGCCTGGAAGGAGATCCTGCTGCTCGTGGCGCTCACCCGGGTCGCGCGGGACGCGCTGCGGGAGGGCAAGCTGCCGTTTCGGTGGGGAGTCGCGGACTGGCTCGCGGTCGCGTTCGCAGCCCTCGTCGTGGTCTACGCCCTGATCCCGCAGTCGGCGCTCGGCGGGCTCGCCGACCACCACGCGGTCGCGCTCGCCGCGAAGCACGACCTCGTCCCGGTCGGGGCGTACTTCCTCGGGCGCTCGCTCGTGCTCGACCGCGCCGCGCTGCGCCCGCTCGGCTGGGCCCTGCTGGGGACGGCCGCGTTCGTCGCCGTCCTCGGGCTGATCGACGTCTACGCGGTGCCGATCGGCTGGTGGCGGACGAACGGCGTCGTCGACTACTTCCACAAGCAGCTCGGCTACGACTACCACGGCACCGGCGTGAACCCGCGCGCGGCGGGCCTGCCGGAGAACTTCGTCTACAACGTCGGCGGCGACAAGCCGTTCCTGCGCCGGCTAGTCTCGACCTTCCTCAGCCCGCTGGCGAGCAGCTACCTGATGGTGGTGGCGCTGCTCGGGACGGCGGCGATCCTGCGGCGGCGGCGCGCGCCTGCCGGCATCGCGCTCGCGGTGGTCGCCGCGGCCGGGCTGCTGTGGACGTTCTCGCGCTCGTCGATCCTCGCGGTTGCAGTCGGGCTCGTCGTCCTCGCGGCGCTGAGGCGCCGCCCGCAGGAGCTCATCGCGGCGGCGGCCGTCGTCGCGGTCGCGTTCGGCTGGGCGCACCTCTTCCCGAAGATCGCGCCGACCGGGAACTGGACGAAGGCCGACCTCGTCTATCAGCACTCGCTCGCGGCGCAGCACCCGTCGAGCTCGAACGCGCCGACCGCCGCGAACGAGGCGTCGCTGCACGAGCACTGGCAGAGCCTGAAGGACGGAATCCGCACCGTCATCCATCACCCGCAGGGCTACGGGCTCGGCAACGTCGGACAGACGGCGTCCCGCACGGGGACGCCGCTGAAGGCCGGCGAGTCGAACTACACGGAGTTCGGCGTCGAGCTCGGGCTCGTGGGCGCGCTGCTCTGGATCGCCTGGGGGCTCGCGCTGCTCGTCGGCCTCCTGCGCGCGGGCGTACACGAGCGCTGGCCGGCGGGGATGGCGGCGGCGTTCGCCGCGATCCTCGCGCTCGCGATCCAGACGGATGTCATCGGCGACCCGTGGGTGGCGTACGTCATGTGGGCGATGGCCGGCGCGCTGGCGATCCGGACGCGGCCGAAAGAGCGTCTTGTGGAGGCGCGCGGCCCGGCCTAGCGTCGGGAGGGTGAACAGACGCGCGACGGCGGCCGACCTCCTGCTGGCGATCGCGCTCGTCGCAGCCGTCGTCATCGGCGTCACCGCGCTCCACCGTTCCTCGACTCCCGCGGTCGTCGCGGACCCGGCTCGCACGCCCGGCGTGCTCAACCCGGACGTGACCCAGGCGGACATCGGCCGGACGATCTGCCGCCGCGGCTGGACGGCGACGATCCGCCCGCCCGCGTCCTACACCGACGACCTGAAGCGCCGTCAGATGGCGGAATACGGCGAGACCGGTCCGCTGTCGGCGTACCAGGAGGATCACCTGATCAGCCTCGAGCTCGGCGGCGACCCGACCGACCCGCGCAACCTCTGGCCGGAGCCGTACCCGCGCGCGAGCGACATGGACCGGATCGAGAACGACCTCAATGCCCAGGTCTGCTCCGGCCGGCTCACGCTCGCGCAGGCACAGCAGCGCGAGGCCGACATCAAGCACTCGCAGGGCTGAGGTGTAGACTGTTGATCTACATGGAGACGACGACGATTCGGGTCGCCGCCGAGACCCGCGACCGCCTGAACGCCCTCGCCCGTCGCCGCGGGACGACCGCCGGAGAGCTCGTCGCCGAGCTCGTGCGGAACGCCGACGAGGACGCCCTGCTCGAGGCCGCGGCGGAGAGCTGGGCGCGGCTGGACGTCGCCGCCTACCGAGCCGAGAGCGGAGAGCTCGAGAGCTTCGACGCGCCCCTTCCGCCCTGGTGAGGCTCGCCCAGGGAGATGTGGTCTGGCTCGATCCCGATCCGACTCGGGGGTCGGAGCAGGCGAAGCCGCGACCGTTCGTCATCGTCTCCGTCGACCATCTCAACAGCGCGCCGCTCGGCCTCTCGCTGGCCGTTCCGCTGACGCGGACGGACTTCGGCAACGCTCTCCACCTCGAGATCGCCCCGCCCGACGGCGGCGTCCGCGAGCGCAGCTATGCGATGCCGGAGCAGCTCCGCTCGATCGCGCACGAGCGCGTGTCGCGCCGGCTCGGTCGCCTGAAGCGGCCCACGCTGGTCGAGCTCCTCCGCCGCTGCCGGCTTCTGCTCCGCGATCCGGGCTAGCCGTCCTCCTGATCCCGGACGAGCTCGAGCGTCGCGCAGTGGAGCCCGGCGATCGCGAACGTGTGGCTCTCGGAGAAGTCGACCTGGATCACCTCGACGTCGTGCTTCTCGAGCGCCTTCACGACTGTCGGCGAGCCGGCGTTCATCACGACCTTCCCGGGGGCGAGGGTGACGCCGTTGAGCGCGAGGTCCCAGTACTCCTCGACCGGCACCTCGATGATCTCGTAGCCGCGGCGGACGAGCTCGCGGACGAAGCCGTAGTTGACGAGATGCGGCGCGAGCAGCACCTTGCCGTGGTCGACGGTCAGCATGACCATGTCCATGTGGGACGTGCCGATGTTGCCGTGGCCGGTCGAGTCGTACCAGCCGGGGCTGTGGCACACGATCAGCTCGATGCCGAGGTTGGAGAGGACGAACTCGAGCTGGCGCAGGCCCTCCTCGTTCGCGACGACCGACTCGTTGAAGACGAACGTCTTCGAGTCGAGCCAGCGGCCGGCGCCCGGCTCGCAGACGCCCTTGCCGTGGATCGTCAGGTAGACCGGTACCTGCAGCGCGGCGAGCACCTTCTCCCAGATCACCTCGCGGCCCTTCTGCCACGAGCCGAGGCCGTACCGGTGGAGGATCGCGCCGCCGCGGACGACGAGGCCGCCGCCGGCGAGCGTGACGAGGTTCTTGATGTAGCCGTACGCGCCGATCGCCGGGACGGGCGGCTCGATGTAGTTGACGCGGACGCCGTGCTCCTCGAGCGTCGCGTAGTAGGCGTCGAACTGCGCCTGCAGCCGGCCGAGGTCGGCGTTCCCGGCGGCCGACGAGTAGTAGTACTGCCACTCCTGCGCGTACTCGGGCCGCACCTCGTTCTCGGTCGGCCGGGAGACGAGCACCTCGCGCAGCGTCCCGATCCCCTCGCCGCCCCAGCGGCGGCCCCAGACCTGCTCGACCTCGTCGTAGAAGTCCGTCTCGTGGAGCATGTAGTTCCGGAGCGGCTTGCCCGGCTCGAACCAGGGGAGCGACTCCAGGACGGCCAGCTCGTCGTGCGAGTCGGCCGGCCGTGGCGAGGAGTAGTCCAGCTCGACCGTCCTCCCGTCGGCAGTCCGGACCCGGAACGGCACCAGCTCACGCTGCTCGCGGCTCGCCTCGACGCTCATCGACGCCTCCTCGGTAGTTGTCCGGGAGGAAGCATCGCACCGCGAGCGGTACATTCGCAGCGTGGAGATCGCGCCCAGCGCGCACATGGGGCTCGTCGAGCTGTCCGTCTCGGACATCGACCGTTCGATCGAGTACTGGCAGCGCGCGATCGGCCTGCGTGTCCTCTCGCGCGAGAACGGGACGGCCGAGCTGGGCGCGGACACACCGCTGCTGCGCTTCGTCGAGGAGCCGGGCGCGCGGCCGGCCGACGGCTTCACCGGCCTCTACCACGTCGCGCTTCTCGTCCCCGACCGGCCCGCGCTCGGGCG
>JAFAIV010000123.1 GCA_019236545.1 Actinomycetota bacterium
CACCTCGTCGCGCTCGTCGGCCACAAGAACCACGTCGAGGTGATCGGGACGCTCGGCGAGCGGCCGGAGTCGACCGTCGTGATCGAGTCGCCCGAGCAGGCGCGCGAGCTGCAGACCGAGAAGCCGGTGGCGGTGATCACGCAGACGACGCTCTCGCTCGACGACGTCGCGCCGATCGTCGACGCGCTCGAGGACCACCTCGGGACGCTGCGCAGGCCGCACGCCGACGACATCTGCTACGCCACCCAGAACCGGCAGGACGCGGTGAAGGCGATGGTCGGCCAGGGCGCGACTCTCATCTTCGTCATCGGCTCCGAGACGAGCTCGAACGCGCAGCGCCTCGTCGAGGTGGCGCAGGCTGCGGGCGCCGAGGCGACGCTGATCGACGGCGAGAGCCCGCTCGACGAGGCCCTCCTCGAAGGGCACGAGATCGTCGGTCTCACCGCCGGCGCCTCGACGCCCGAGGAGCTCGTGCGGGCAACCGCGGACAGGCTCGCCGCACTGGGGTACGGTCTCCCCGAGGAATTGACCGTGGCCCGCGAAGACGTTCATTTCCGGCTCCCGAAGGAGGTCGCGCGCGCATGACGAGCATCGAGGTTCCCGTCTCGATCGCGGCGGCGCTCCCGACGCTGTCGGTCATGGACATCACGAACGAGGTCTCGAAGGAGGTCGCGTCGTCGAAGACGCGCGACGGGATCGCGTTCGTGACGACGATGGACCACCTGTCGCTGATACGCGTCCAGGAGCGCGAGACCGGCTTCTTCGAGGACATCGAGGCGCTGCTCGAGCGCGTCGTGCCCGCGGACGCGTCTGGCCGCGTGCGGCTCGTGGCCGGGCTGCTCGGGCCGCGGACGGAGTCGATCCCGGTCTCCGAGGGCGCCCTCTGCCTCGGCCAGTGGCAGCGCGTGATGCTCTTCTCGCTCGACGGCGAGCACCGCGCCGACTGGTCGCTGACGCTGATCGGCGCGTAGTGCCCCGCTTGCGCGGCGTCGCTCTCGGGGGCGACACTTGCGCAATGCGCAGGAAGTGGCTCGCCCGGCTCGCGCTCGTCGTCCTCGTCCTCGCGGCGGAGGTCGTCGGGCGCAGCCTCACGCACCGGCTCGACGTCGGCCGCCACGTCCGCGTCTCGTACAACGACGCGGCGTACTACCCGTTCGTCGTCGGCGCCGTGAAGATCGGCGTCGCGCTGCTGCTCGCCAGGATCGCGTGGCGGTTCTTCGGCGCGCGGCGCGTCGCCTCGCTGCTCGGGGCCACGCCCCGGCTGCGACTCGCCATGTCGTGGCGCCTCGCGCTCGCGTCCTTCGTCGGCACGGCCGGCGTCTACCTCCTCCAGACCGGCGCCGAGCGCGCTGCGCTGCACAGCTCTGCGCTACCGGTGTTCGCCGTGCTCGCCGTCGTCGTCGCCGCGCTCTACCGCACGGCCGAGCGCTTCCTCGGCGACTACGAGCGGATCGCCGCGCACGCCGCCGAGCTCCTCCAGCGGTTCGCCTCCCGGCGCGAGCCGCCGGCGTGGCCGCATCCGGCCGACGTCGTCCCGCCGCGCCGCCTCTTCGGGCTCGCGTTCGAGTCGCGGCCTCCTCCCGCGCCGGCCTAGCCGCGGGCACCTGTCCGCCCGCGGCTCGTTCGGTCCCCCGGCAGGAGGGAGGAACCCGTGAGCGCGGACATCGCCCACAAGCTCGAACGCAACCTGGAGATCCACGACGCCGCGGCGCGCGGTCGGCTGCGCCGTGCGCGGATCGTCCTCACGCTCGGCCCGCTGACGTCGGCCGTCGGCGTGGGCTGGGCGGTGCTGCAGCCGTGGCGGCTGACGCTGCTGCACCCGCACGGCCAGGGCTTCTACTGGCTGTTCGCGGAGCCGCCGCTCTACGTCGCCCTCGTCGGCGTCCTCTTCCGCTGGCTGCTCGCGCCCGGGATCGCCGCCGACGTGCTCGAGGGGCCCGAGTGATCCTCGCCGGGATCAAGCCGCAGGCGGAGTTCGTCCACTGGTGGTTCGCCACCGGCTTCCTGATCCTCGGCCTGCTCCTCGTCAGCGAGGCGGTCGTCGGTCACGACGTGTGGGCGATGCGGCCGTGGCGGCGCTACCTCTGGCCGAGCTTCGCGTTCCTGATGGGCGTCCTCATGTTCCCGGTGATGACGTTCTTCACGAACTCGACGATCCACATGATCGCGCACGGCTCGTGGGCGCAGGTGCTGCTCCTGACCGGCGGCGCGGAGCTCGGGCTCGCGCGCGGCAAGCTCCACTCGCAGTACTGGCGGCTCTGCTCGGCGCTCGGGCTCGCGGTCTCCGGGGCGGCGTTCCTCGTCCACGAGCAGAACGGCTGGCTCTTCGCGCGCGCCGCCTTCCTCCACCACCTCGCCGGCTGGACGCTCCTCGTCGCCGCGCTCTTCCCGCTGCTCCAGGCGTTCCGGCCGCGCTCGCTCACGGCCGCCTACGGCTTCGGCTTCACGTTCCTCGTCCTCGCGGTGATCCTCTACTCCGACCGCGACATCGCGCCGATCTTCGGGCACCTGTCCTACTACGCGGGAGTGCCGCACCGGTGAGACGGCTCATCCTCGCCACAGCCCTCGCGATCGCGCTCGCCGTCCCCGCGGCGGCGGCCGCGCACGCGACGCTCGTGAACCTGTCGCCGTCGCTGCGGCAGGAGCTGCAGGCGCCGCCGGCGCGGATCGTCCTCCGCTTCGACCAGCCGGTGGACGCGCCCGCGCACGCGATCGA
Source organism: Actinomycetota bacterium (assembly GCA_019236545.1). GTDB lineage: Bacteria > Actinomycetota > Thermoleophilia > Gaiellales > Gaiellaceae > Palsa-739. The sequence goes on from JAFAIV010000123.1 coordinate 2,717, forward strand.
GGTGCTCGACCCGAAGGGAAAGGACGTCGTGCGCGCGGTGACGGCGGTGAAGTCGCAGCGCGAGCTCGTGGCGACGCTGCCGAAGCTCCCGCGCGGCGCGTACACGGTGCGCTGGCGCGCCCTCTCGAGCGACGGCCACATCGCGAACGGCGTCTACACGTTCGGCGTCCGCGTCCCGGCGCCGCCGGTCACCGAGGCGGTCGGCGCGGGCGGCCCGACGCGCGCGGAGGACATCGTCCGCTGGCTCTACTTCCTCGGGATCGCACTCGGCGTCGGCGGGATCGGCTTCCGGCTCCTCGTCGTCCGCGGGCCGTTGCCGCCGCGCGCGGAGAAGCGCTTCCACTGGATCGTCGGCCTTGCCGCGGTGGGGACCCTCGAAGTCGGGATCCTCGCCTTCCTCCTCCGCGCCGAGGACGCTCTCCAGCTCGGCTTCGTCGACTTCCTCTACGGCGACCTCTCGTCGCTCGCGAACGGGACGCGCTTCGGCGAGGCGTTCATCGCGATGACGCTCGGCTACGCACTCGTGATCGCGCTCCTCTACCTCTCCTGGCTGACCGAGCGCCGCTGGCTGCTCTGGGGCGCGTTCCTCGTCGGCCTCCTCTTCGCGTCCGGGCTCTCGCTCTCGGGGCATTCGGGGGTCGAGCCGAACTCGACGTGGCTGTCGGAGCTGGCGGACTGGGTGCACCTGAGCGCGGCCGCGCTCTGGGTCGGGGGGCTCGTCCAGCTCTTCGCGGTCGTCTGGCCGGCGGCGCCCGAGCGGCGGCGCGAGGCGTTCCTCGCGTTCTCCCGGCTCGCGACTGTCTGCGTCGCGCTCGTCCTCTCGGCCGGGATCTACCTCAGCATCCAGCGGCTGCCGCACCTGCAGGACCTCTGGCGCACGGGGTACGGCCACGTCCTGCTCGTGAAGATCGCGCTCGTCTCGCTCGCGCTGCTCTGGGGCGGCGTCCACCGCCAGCTCGCGGCGCCGCGGCTCGCGCGCGACGGCGGCGGCACGATCCTCGCGTCGCGGCTCGGGCGCAGCCTGCTCGGGGAGAGCGCCGTCGCGATGTCGGTGCTCCTGCTGGCCGCGGTGCTCGTGGACTCGAAGACCCCGCCGCAGCCGACGGCGCCGCCGCCTGCCGCTGCGCAGCGCTCCCCCTGACGAGTACCGTCAGACGCGATGCTGGTCCTGACCCGGAACGAGGTCGAGGAGCTGCTCGACCTCGACGCGCTGATCGAGGCGCTCGCCGGCGCCCACGCCGCGCTCTCGGCGGGCGACGCGTCCCTGCCGCCACGCGTCGCGGCCTTCGCGGCCGACGCCGGGCTCCTCGGCGCGATGCCCGCGTACCTGCCCTCTGCCGGCCAGAAGACCGACGCCTCCGGCGTCTTGGGCTGCAAGCTCGTCTCGCTCTTCCCCGGCAACCGGGACCGGCCGACCCACCAGGCCGCGATTGCGCTCTTCGATCCGGGGAACGGCTCGCCTGTCGCCCTGATGGACGGCACGTACATCACCGCCACCCG
>JAFAIV010000036.1 GCA_019236545.1 Actinomycetota bacterium
TCGCGGTGGTGGATCCAGAGCGGCTGCGCCGCGTGCTGGCGCGGCTCCTCGACGAGAAGGAGTTCCTCTCGCCCTACGGCATCCGCGCGCTCTCCGGCGCGCATCGGGAAACGCCCTATTCGCTGCGCGTCGACGGCCACGTCTACAGCGTGCGCTACGAGCCCGGCGAATCGTCGAGCGGCCTCTTCGGAGGCAACTCCAACTGGCGCGGCCCGATCTGGTTCCCGGTCAACTACCTGCTGCTCGAGACGCTGCGCGTCTACCACCGCTACCTCGGCGACGGCTTCACCGTCGAGTTCCCGACCGGCTCCGGGACGGAGCTCACGCTCGCGCAGGTCGCGGACGAGCTCGCCGAGCGGCTGACGGCGATCTTCCTCGAGCGCGAGGACGGCACACGCCCGGTCTTCGGCGGCTACCGGCTCTTCCAGGAGAGCCCCGCGTGGCACGGGCTGATCCCGTTCCACGAGTACTTCCACGGCGACACGGCCGCCGGGCTCGGCGCCTCGCACCAGACCGGCTGGACCGGCCTCGTCGCCGACCTGATCATTCGCCGCGGCCGCGGCTAGAACGGGAAGCGCCCGGCTAGACTTCGTGCCCCGCGCCGACGTAGCTCAGCTGGTAGAGCACATCACTCGTAATGATGGGGTCCGGGGTTCGAGTCCCCGCGTCGGCTTTCGTGGCCGCCAAGGCCGCCGCTACGCGGCGACCTTGAAGCGGGCCACGAGATGGTGGAGGCGCTCGGCAGTCTCGGCGAGATCCTGGGCCGACGCGGCGATCTCCTGCGTCGACGCGGTGGTCTCCTCGGTCGACGCCGACACCTGCTCCGTCGAGGCGGAGGACTGCTCGGCGACCGATGCGACCTCGCTCGTCGCATGGACGATGTCGAGGATCCGGCCGCGGATGTCCTCCACGGCGCTCCCGATCTGCTCGAACGCGGAGCGGGCGGACGCGACGATCTCGGTCGACTCCTCGGCGCGCTGGGCACCGTCCTCGACGAGCGTCACGGCCTTCTCGGTCTCCGACTGGATCTCGCCGATCAGGCCGGCGATCGAGGCCGCTGCCTGCTGCGACTCCTCCGCGAGCTTGCGCACCTCCTCGGCCACGACGGCGAAGCCGCGGCCCTGCTCGCCGGCGCGCGCGGCCTCGATCGCGGCGTTGAGCGCGAGGAGGTTCGTCTGGCCGGCGATGCCGGTGATCGTCTCGACGATGCCGTCGATCTGCTCGGACTTCGCGGCGAGGCCCTGGATCGCGGTGGTCACGGCGGTGGTCGAGTCGCGCAGCGCCTGCACGGCCTCGTTCACCTGCTCCGCCGCCGCAACACCGGCCTTCGCGACCTCGGCTGCCTGATCGGCGGCCTCGCCGGTCGCGTCGGTCGAGACCTTCGCCTGCTCGACCATCCGCGCCTGGCGCTCCGCGCCGCTTGCGACCTCACCAACCGCGTTCGCGATCTCCTCGACCGCGCGGCCGGCCTCGGCCGACGTGGTGGCCATCTGCTGCGACGCGGCGGAGACGGTCGTCGAGCCGTTGACGATGTCGCCGATCATCGCGGCGAGCTGGCCGCGCATCTCGTTGTAGCTCGCGACGCTCTCGCGCACCTGCTCGAGCATCGCGTTGAACGTCCCGCCGAGGCGGCCGATCTCGTCCGAGCCGACGTCTTCGAGCGGCTGCGTGACGGACTCGGCCTCGACCGTCAGGTCGCCGCCGGCCACGGCCGCGAGCCCGCGCGAGAGCGCGGCGAGGCAGTGCTCCGACAGGCTCTGCACCCGCTCCAGCAGCCCGCCGAGCGCGCGCGAGATCGAGCGCGTGAGCAGGAGGACGATCGCGGCCGCGACGAGCAGCGCGATCGCGCAGAAGATCCCCATGAGCACGTCCTGCTGCGCCACGGCGGACGCCTTGTCCGCGTCGGCCGCCTTCGTCGCCGCATTGGCGTAGTCGAAGAGCGCGTTCGAGAGCGCGTCGCCACGGTTGTTCGCCTCCCCGTTCTGCCACGCGATCGCCTGGGCCTGCCGGCCTGCCTGCCAGAGCGCGATCCCCTTCGCGTCGGCCTGCTTCCACGCGGCGAAGAGGCTGTCGAAGCGGGACACGGCCGCGCGGTCGGCGGGCGTCGTGGCAGCGGCATGGAGCGCGGTGAGCGTCGTCTGGAAGTCCGCGATGTCGCCGACCCGCATGACCGAGCCGTCGGGGTTGCGGATGAACTTGTGGATCAGGACGTCCTGCGTCTGGGAGATGCGCATGTTGAAGGCCTTCGCACTCGCCTCGTTCGCGAGCACCGCCTTGGCGTAGCCACGCTGCACCGAGCCGGAGACGCTCGAGACTCCGCGCACGCCGACGGCGACTGCGACGAGGAAGACGAGCGCCACGGCGAGGAACGCCAGCGAGAGCTTCGCGCGGAGGGAGGAGCGAATAATCGTCATGCGACCGGAGATCGACTCGCTCGGTCACAACTTCCATGGCGATTTCTGTTCAGTCCCGGTTCGACGTGACGATCTCTACCGAGATGCGGAACAATGCCGCCCACGTGAGAATCCGGCCCCTGCTCGCATTCGCCGCGGCCGCGGCGAGCATGACCGTGCTCGTCGCCGCTCCGCCAGCCGGGGCGAAGATGCTGCCGGGCTCGCCGCCGTTCCGGGTGCTCGTGATGGACGAGATCCCGTCCGGGATGTTCGCCCGCTTCGCCAAGGCCGGCGCCGTCGGGCTCCTCGTCCCCGAGATCGGGCCGACCACGAACCGCCGCCAGTCGCTCGCGGAGCTCGAGCGCGGCGCGCAGGTGAACGCCCGCCTCGGCGGCGTCCCCGCGGGGCCGCGCCTCCTCGCGACCAGCCACGCCACCGGCTTCCCGACCGCCCGCGACGTCGTCATCGTTGAGCTGCCGCCCCCGGGCGCGCCGATCCGCAACGACCGCCGCTACCGGATCGCCGTGATCGGCCGCGGCTTCCACGGCCTCCTGACCTCGAAGACGACGCGCATCCCCGGCCTCGTGTCGATCGTCGACATCGCGCCGACCGTCCTCGGCCGCGTCACCACCTCGCTCGGGTCGGAGCCGTTCGAGCGGCCGCTCGCCTACCTCGCCCGGATGGACGAGCAGATCCACGCGGAG
>JAFAIV010000228.1 GCA_019236545.1 Actinomycetota bacterium
CGCGGCAGAGCCACTTCCGGAACCTGAGCGCGATCAGCGCGAGCAGCGTCCCGGCCGGCACGCCGATCGCCCACGACAGCGTCACCGCCTGCTGCGCGTGGAAGTCCCAGAGGAGCATCAGGATCGAGCAGGCCGCGGCCGCCGTCCCCAGGACGACGTACTCGAGCGAGCCGAGCCCGAGGACGCGGATGCGCGCCTCCTCGACCGGGACGCCCATGTCGGTCAGCGCCTCGACGTCGAGGGCGAAGCCGCCGCGCGGGACGAAGACGCCGAAGCCGGTGGCGACGATCGCGCCGGTACGGACGATCCCGATCGGCAGCCCGTCGTCGACGCGCGCGACCTCGCGGAAGGCGAGCATGTAGCCGATGTGCGCCGCCACCGCGCCGGCGAGCGCGACCGCGAACCAGAGCGGGTTCACGTGGCGGGCGTGGTCGGCGACCTCGTGGAACCCGGCGTGCCAGGCGACGGCGACGCTGGCGGCGATCGAGAGCGCGGCGCCGACGGCGAGGAACAAGGCGACGTCCTCGGCCTGGGCTTCGAGATGGTGCGCGGTGAAGGCACCGAGCACCCGCCTCAACCGCGATCGCTTGCGCCCCTGAAGGGCCATGACACTTCCTCTCCGCCGCCGGGGGCCGGAAACGGGACCGGGGCCAGCGTAGGGGTTATCGACCGGTCGCGCCCGGAAGAGAGAGGAAGGAGCTCGCCGGACGCGCCCGGGAGGATTCGAACCTCCGACCCGCGGATTAGAAGTCCGCCGCTCTGTCCCCTGAGCTACGGGCGCGTGCGGCAAGCGTACCGGGGTACCCTGCCGGCGGATGCCGGGCGCCCTGGACGAGCTCAAGGAGCTGATGGCGGAGGTCACGGACCTCCGGAAGATCTCCCGGCTCCTCACCTGGGACGCGCAGACGATGATGCCGGCGGCCGGCGTGACGCACCGCGCCGAGCACAGCGCGCTCGTCCAGCGCCTCGCGCACGAGCGCATCGCGGGCGCGCGCACGGGCGAGCTGCTCGAGGAGCTCCGGCCCCTCGAGGATTCGCTCGACCCGGACTCCGACGACGCACGCTTCCTTTGGCTCGTCCGCCGCACCCACGAGAAGGAGGCGCGCGTACCGGCGTCGCTGCGCGCCGAGATGGCGCAGGTCGCGGCCGAGGCGAGGCCCGTCTGGGCGAAGGCCAAGGCCGAGTCGGACTTCGCCTCGTTCCTGCCCTGGCTCGAGCGGAACGTCGAGCTTAAGCTCCGCTACGTCGAGCTCTTCCCAGAGGTGGAGGAGCCCTACGACGTCCTGCTGGACGACTACGAGCCGGCCACGTCGACCGCCGACGTCCGCGCCACCTTCGAAGAGCTGAAGCCCGAGCTCCTGTCCCTGATCGCGGAGCTGCGCGACCGCGAGGTGGACGACTCCTTCCTCCGCGGCGAGTACCCGCCCGACCGGCAGCGCGCCATCGCCCGCGAGGTCGTCGACCTCTTCGGCCACCGGCCGGACTCGTGGCGGATCGACCCGACCGAGCACCCCTTCGCCTCCGGGCCGGGCCGCGACGACGTCCGCATCACGACGAAGTACGAGCCGGACTCGCTCAAGTCGCTCTTCTCGACCATGCACGAGTACGGCCACGGCCTCTACACCCACCAGCTGCCGGAGGCGATCGCGCGCTACCCCCACGGCCAGGACTGCTCGCTCGGCATCCACGAGTCGCAGAGCCGCCTCTGGGAGAACCTCGTCGGCCGGAGCGAGCCGTTCTGGCGCTTCTTCTACCCGCGCCTGCAGGACGCCTACCCGGAGCGGCTGCGTCCCGTCGAGGTGGAGCGGTTCCTCGCCGCCGTGAACACGGTCACGCCGTCGTTCATCCGGATCAAGGCCGACGAGGTCACGTACGGGATGCACGTGATGCTGCGCTTCGAGCTCGAGCAGGACATCGTCAACGGGCGCGTCGAGCTGCGCGACCTCCCCGAGGCGTGGAACGCGAAGATGTGGGACTACCTCGGCGTCGAGGTGCCCGACGACGCCCACGGCGTCCTCCAGGACGTCCACTGGTCGGGCGGGATGATCGGCTACTTCTCGACCTACCTGCTCGGATCGGTCATGTCCGTCCAGATCTGGCAGGCGGTGCTGCGCGACGTCCCCGATCTCGAGGAGCGGATCGGCCGCGGCGAGTTCGGCGCGCTGCGCGACTGGCTCGGCGAGCACGTCCACGCGCTCGGCCGGAAGTACCCGCCGCAGGAGACGCTGCGCCGCGCGACAGGCTCGACGATCTCCGCTCGGCCGTACCTCGAGTACCTCCGCGCCAAGTACGCATAGCTCCCGCCCGGCCGGGTAGGCGACCTGGGAAAGCGAACCCAGGAGGCACGAAATGGCGGAGAGACTGAACGGCACGAAGGTCGCGATCCTCGCGGCGGACATGTTCGAGCGTGTCGAGCTCGAGGAGCCGCGGAAGGCGCTCGAGGAGGAAGGCGCGCAGGTCGAGGTCGTCTCGATCCACGACGGCGAGATCCAGGGCTTCGACCACTTCGAGCCCGCGAGGACGACGAAGGTCGACCGCGTCGTGGAGGAGGCGTCCGTCGAGGACTACGACGCGCTCCTGATCCCGGGCGGCGTGGGGAACCCCGACCAGCTCCGCGGTGACGAGAACGCCGTCGCGTTCGTCCGTGAGTTCGACGAGGCCGGGAAGCCGATGGCGGTGATCTGCCACGGCCCGTGGGTGCTCGTCGAGGCCGGCGTCGCGCGCGGCCGCCGGCTGACGTCCTGGCCGACCCTGCAGACCGACATCCGGAACGCGGGCGGCGAGTGGGTGGACGAGGAGGTCGTCGTCGACGGCAACCTCGTCACGAGCCGCAAGCCGGACGACATCCCCGCGTTCAACCGGGAGATGCTCGACCTGTTCGCGAACGCGCGCACCGGCGCGTCCGCGCACTAGAGCGTCTTCTCGAGCACCAGCAGGAGGGCGAGGCCGAGCAGCGCCAGCCCGGCGAGACGCTCGGCCCCCTCCTGCACCTCGGCGCCGACGCGCCGCCCGAGCGCCAGCCCGAGCTGCGAGACGAGGAACGCCTGCGCGCCGATCAGCGCCACCGTGAGCCACAGCGAGAGGCGCAGCAGTCCCATCGAGAACCCGATCGCGAGCTCGTCGAGGCTGATCGAGAGCCCGAGCGCGAGGGTCGCCCCAAAGCCGCCGGGCAGCCCGGCCCACTCCTCGTCGTGGACGAGCATCCAGGCGCCGAGCGCGGCGAGGACCGCGACCGCGACCCAGTCCGCCGCGCTCCCGACCGCAGCGCCGAGGCCGCGCCCCGCCGCGAGCCCGACGAGCGGCATCGCCATCTCGAATCCGGCCATGACGAGCCCGAGCCGAAGCTGCCGTCTGCCACTCGGCCGCGCCATCCCGAGCGCGGTCGCGACGGCGAAGGTGTCCAGCCCCAGCGGAAGGACGAAGAGGACGACCTTCAGCACGCGGAGGGTGGCGGATGGGACTCGAACCCACGACCACCGGGACCACAACCCGGGGCTCTACCAACTGAGCTACCGCCACCGCGAAGCGGGTACAGCGTAGCGGCGGCCGCCGGTAGGCTCCGGCCTCGTGGACGCCCTCGCCCGGCTGCGGTCGAAGCTCGAGGACATGCACGGCCTCGACGCCGTCACGCTCCTCCTCGTCTGGGACCAGCGGACGATGATGCCGGCCGGCGCGGCGGCGACCCGCGGGCGCCACACCGGGCTCCTGCAGCGGCTCGGGCACGAGATGCTGATCTCGCCCGAGGTCGGAAAGCTGATCGAGGAGTCCGAGCGCCTCGACCTCGATCCGGACTCCGACGACGGCGCGCTCGTCCGGCTCGCGCGGCGGGCGTTCGACAAGGCCGTGACCGTCCCGGCCTCGCTCGTCGAGGAGATCTCGCAGGCCGCCGCCGAGGGGAACCAGGCCTGGGTCGAGGCGAAGGAGGCGTCGGACTTCGCGCGCTTCCTGCCGGCGCTGGAGCGGAATGTCGAGCTGCGGCTGCGCTACGTCGAGTGCTTCGAGCCGCGCGCCGAGCCGTACGACATCCTCCTCGACGACTACGAGCCGGAGATGGAGACCGCGGAGGTGCGACGCATCTTCGAGGAGATCAAGCCCGAGCTCGTCGCGCTCGCCGCCGAGCGGCGCGAGGGCGTCGACGACTCGTTCCTCACCGGCGACTTCCCGCTCGACCGCCAGGAGGCGCTTTCGCGCGAGCTCGTCGACCTGTTCGGCACGCGCCCCGCGACCTGGCGCGTCGACCCGACCCCGCATCCGTTCGCCGCCGGCGCCGGGCGGGACGACGTGCGGATCACGACGCACTACTTCCCGGACAACCTCGACTCGCTCTTCGCGACGATCCACGAGTACGGGCACGGGCTCTACGAGCACCAGGTGCCCGAGGCGCTCGCGCACCTGCCGACCGGGACCGGCGCCTCGCTCGGGCTGCACGAGTCGCAGAGCCGCCTCTGGGAGAACCTCGTCGGGCGCAGCGAGCCGTTCTGGCGCTTCTTCTACCCGCGCCTGCAGGCGCGCTTCCCGGAGGCGCTGGGCGGCGTCGAGCGCGAGCGCTTCGTGGCTGCGATCAACAAGGTCGAGCCGTCGCTGATCCGCATCCACGCCGACGAGGTGACCTACGGCCTGCACGTGATGCTGCGCTTCGAGCTGGAGCAGGACATCGTCAACGGACGCGTCGAGCTCCGCGACCTCCCCGAGGCCTGGAACGCGAAGATTTGGGACTACCTCGGCGTCGAGGTGCCGAACGACGCGCAGGGCGTCCTCCAGGACATGCACTGGTCGGGCGGGATGATCGGCTACTTCTCGACGTACCTGCTCGGGACGGTCATGTCCGTCCAGATCTGGGAGGCCGCCATGCGCGACATCGGCGACCTCGACGAGAGCATCGAGCAGGGCGAGTTCGCGCCGCTGCGCGAGTGGCTCGGCGAGCACGTCCACGCCTACGGCCGCAAGTTCTCGCCGCAGGAGACGCTTCGTCGCGCGACCGGCTCGACGATCGACGCGAAGCCGTATCTCGCGTACCTCCGGCGCAAGTACGGCGCGCCGGTCGCCGCCTAGCGCGGCCTTACCGAGACGCGAACCTCCCTCCCGAGCTCGAGGCTCTCCCGCTCGCGGACCCGCTTGCCGACGGTGAGCTGCGCGGAGCCGTCGGCCCACGGCATCAGGCTGCCGTCCCAGCTCGTCGCTCCGACGGTCGCGGTCACCGGGACGAAGCCCCGCCGCTCGTGCTCGCGGAGCGCCTCGCGCACCTCGGCGGGCACGTGGACGTACCACCACGTCCCGTCCTTGTCCCGCTCGATCGCCGAGACGAACGTGAGCTCCACCGGGGCTACGCTACTCCCGCCCGGCCCCGTAGCTCAGCGGACAGAGCGGCAGCCTTCGAAGCTGCGTGCGGTGGTTCGATTCCACCCGGGGCCATCGTCGGGATCTGACAAGATCGCCCCCGTGATCCTCGACCTCACGACCGACGAGCTCCTCTCGACCACGCGGGCCGTCCGCAAGCGGCTCGACCTGACGCGGCCCGTCGAGCGGGAGGTGCTCGAGGAGTGCCTCGGCCTCGCGCAGCAGGCGCCGACGGCCAGCTACTCGCAGAACTGGCACTTCGTCGTCGTGACCGACCCCGGCCAGCGGGCCGCGCTCGCCGAGCTCTGGCGGGAGGTGGCGGGCCCGTACCTCGAGCGGCGCGCGTCCGACCGGCCCGAGTTCGTCCGGATCGGCGACGCCGTGCGCCACCTGGCGGAGCACCTGCACGAGGTGCCCGTCCACGTGATCCCGTGCGTCGAGGGGCGGGCCGAGGACAAGCCGAATGCGTGGGCGGCCTCGCTCTACGGCTCGATCATCCCGGCGGCGTGGAGCTTCATGCTCGCGGCGCGCTCGCGCGGGCTCGGCACCGTCTGGACGACGTTCCACCTGATGCACGAGCGCCAGGCGGCGGAGATCCTCGGGATCCCGTACGAGCAGGTGATGCAGGTCGCCCTGATCCCGGTCGCCTACACGATCGGGACGGACTTCAAGCCGGGCAGGCGGAAGCCGCTCGACTCGATGGTCCACTGGGACCGCTGGTAGCTCAGCTGCCGGGCGAGAAGTAGCGCCCGAACCACTCGAGGATCGCCTCGAAGCGTTGGACGCGGTGCAGCGGCGAGCCGCCGCGCGAGAGCTCGTGGCTCTCGGCCGGGAAGCGCAGCATCTCGACCTCCTTGCCGAGCAGGCGCAGCGACGTGAACAGGTGCTCGCCCTGCTCGATGTTGCAGCGGAGGTCGTTCTCGGAGTGGACGACGAGGACGGGCGTCTCGATGTCGCGCGCGTACGTCGCAGGCGACATCCGCAGCCACTCCTCGACGTTGTCGAGCATCGGGCCGCCGAACTGGCGCTCGAACACCCAGAAGAGGTCGCTCGACCCGAAGGCGCTCACGAGGTGGTTGACCGCGCGTTCGGAGAGGGCGGCCTTGAAGCGGTTGGTGTGGCCGACGATCCACGAGGTCATGAAGCCGCCGTACGAGCCGCCGAGGACGCCCATCCGCTCGGGGTCGAGGAAGTCCCACGTCTGGAGCGCCGTGTCGACGACCGCCATCAGGTCGGCGTAGTCGACGGTGCCCCAGCCGGGGCCGCCGCCGTCGATCGGCCCGCGGATCGCGCGGCCCCACTCCTCGCTCCGACCCGAGCCGCCGCGAGGGTTCGCGAACAGGACGGCGTAGCCGCCGCCGGCGTAGACCTGCACCTCGTCGAAGAAGCCGGTCGTGTACTGGGAGAACGGCCCGCCGTGGATCGTCAGCAGCACCGGGTAGCGCCTGCCCTCCTCGAACCCCGCCGGGCGCACGAGCCAGGCGTCCACGTCAGTCCCGTCCTCGTTCCGCGCGAGGAAGCGCTCCGGCTCGACGAGCCCCGCCGCCTCGACGAAGCCCGTCGTGTGGCTCGTGAGCCGCCGCTCGGGCGCGGCGAAGAGCTCCATCGGCGTCGTGTGCGTGGACGCGGCGTAGACGACCCGGCCGTCGCGGACGTCGTAGAGGCCGACGAGCCGCTCGCCGCCGACGAGCAGCTCCGGCTCGGCGGAGCCGTCGGCCGGGACGGCGTAGACGTGGACGTTGCCGCGATCCTCGGCCGTGAAGACGATCCGGTCGCCGTCCCACGCGGGCTCGCGGAGGAGCGGGTACGGCCCGCACTGGAGGTCGAGCGACGTCGTCAGCAGCCGCTGGCCGCCGCCGTCCGCGTCCATCACGCCGACCTGCGTGTGGTGCGGGTAGGTGCCGTCCTCGAGATCGAAGAGGTAGGCGATGCGCGAGCCGTCGGGGGAGACCGCGAGCCGCGAGAAGCTGCCGTCGTCGCCGGTGAGCTGCCGCGGCTCGCCGCCGTCGGCGCTCACCTCGTACACGCGGCTGATCAGCTCGACGTCCCAGCGCTCGCCGCGCGCCGAGGTGAAGTAGACGCGCGAGCCGTCGTCGCTCCAGGCAGGCCCGTCGTCCTCGCAGTCGCCGTCCGTCAGTTGGCGCGGCTCGCCGCCGTCGACGCCGACGACGAAGACGTGCTTGCGGCGGTCGCCCGTCCAGCCGACGCTGTCGAGCTTGTAGAAGACGCGCGTGAAGCGGCGCGGCGCGCGCTTCGAGTCGTCCTCCTCGTCGTAGGCGGGGTCGCGCACGCGCATCGCGTACGCGATCCGGCTCGAGTCGGGCGACCACGCGATGCTCTCGACGCCCTCCTTCGCGTCGGTGAGCCGCCGCGCCTCGCCGCCGTCGGCGGGCATGACGTAGAGCTGCGCCTGCGTCTTCTTGTCGCCGCGGTTGGAGGTGAACGCGAGCCAGCGGCCGTCCGGCGACCAGCGCGGCGAGCCGTCGCGGCGCTCGCCGGAGGTGAACCGGCGCGGCTCCGAGGAGCCGTCCAGCGGAGCGATCCAGATCGCGCCCCGGTACTCGTTGGCGTCCCGGTCGATCGACCAGACCGAGTACGCGACGCGCGTCCCGTCCGGGGAGATCCTCGGGTCGGCGACGCCGGTGAGCGCGTAGACGTCCTCGGGGCGCACGAGGCGGGAGCGTAACGCGTTTGACAAATGTGGACGGGGGAACATCGCCGTGTCCATGGCGAAGCCGGGCTCACGGAAGACGCTCGCCGCCGCCCAGGTCGACGACGCGAGCAGCGCGCCGCTGACGCGCGGCAAGAAGGACGAGGCCGGGACGCCTCCGCCGCCGAAGCCGCTTGCAGGCGTCTTCCCGGGCGTGCCGCTCTCCTAGTGCGGGCGAGAGGACTCGAACCTCCAAGGGCCTCGCGGCCCGGCGGGACCTAAACCCGCTGCGTCTACCAGTTCCGCCACACCCGCGCGCGTGAAGCGTACGGGTCAGCCGTGGTGGGCGTGGTGCGCGTGCCCGTGGTGGGCGTGCTCGTGGTGCTCGTGGCCCTCGCCCATCGGCTCGTCCATCATCCTGAGCATCGCCCAGCCGCCGCCGTGGCGGAAGTAGCGCCAGAGGAGCACCGCCGCGACGCCGAGGAAGGCGATGTCGAGGTACGTCGTGTAGTTCCAGGTGACCGTCGCCTCGACGATCTTCGCGTGCCGGACCGTCGGCTCGGCGCCCGCCGCCTGGAAGAGGAGCTCGACGATCAGCCCGGCCGCGGCCATCGTCGCGTAGAAGGCCGCAAGCAGGAAGCCGGCCATCCTCCAGCCGTAGTACCTCCGGTAGATGGAGAGGATCGGGAGGATGATCAGGTCGGCGAAGACGAACGTCAGGACGCCGCCGAAGCTGATCCCGCCGTTCCAGAGGACGGCCGCGAGCGGGACGTTCCCGACCGAGCAGACGAAGCTGAGCATCGCCACCGCAGGCGCGATCAGCGGCCCCCAGACCCTCGCGAGCGTGGGGTGGTGGTC
>JAFAIV010000332.1 GCA_019236545.1 Actinomycetota bacterium
GCGCGCCACGCGCGCGTCGAGAGCCGCGGCGACGGCGTCTGGGTGCAGGACCTCGGCTCGACGAACGGCACCTACGTCAACGGCGCGCGGCTCGAGGGCGCGCGGAAGCTCTCGCCCGGGGACGTGCTCCGCGTCGGCGAGACCGACCTGAGGCTGGAGGTGCTGTGAGCCTCGGCGTCGCCCAGTACGCGGTCGCCTCGGACACCGGCCGCAAGCGCCGGCGCAACGAGGACAACTACGTCGTCGAGCCGCCGCTCTTCGGCGTCGCCGACGGCATGGGCGGCGCGCAGGCCGGCGAGGTCGCGTCCAAGCTCGCGGCGTCCGCGTTGGAGGACGGCAGCGACGGGGCGCTCCATGGACAGGACCGCGTCGGCGCGCTGATCCAGGAGGCGAACCGCCGCGTCTACGAGCGCGCCACGAGCGACCCGGCCGCGTCCGGGATGGGCACGACTATGACCGTCGCGCTCGTCGAGGGCGGCATCGTCACGATCGGCCACGTCGGGGACTCGCGCGCGTACCTCGTACGCGACGGGCGCATGGAGCAGCTCACCGACGACCACTCGCTCGTGAACGAGCTGGTCAAGAGCGGCAAGCTGACCGCCGAGGAGGCGGAGGCGCACCCGCAGCGCTCCGTGATCACGCGCGCCGTCGGCACCGACCCGGACGTCGACGTCGATGCGTTCACCGTCGACGCGCAGGACGGCGACGTCTTCCTGATCTGCTCCGACGGCCTCACCGACATGGTCGAGGACGAGGACATCCTCGAGGTCCTCGATCGGAACCGGAGCGACCTCGACCGCGCCGTGAAGTCGCTCGTCGCGGCTGCGAACCGCGGCGGCGGCGAGGACAACATCACAGCGGTCGCGTTCCGGATCGCCGAGGTCGCTGACGACCTGGACGCGACCGTGGAGCTGCGGCGGGACGAGCCCGACGAGGAGACGAAGGAGCAGATCGCACCCGAGCCGCCGGTGGACACGATGGTGATCCCGCCGGAACGGATCGAGGCCGAGCTGATCGAGCCGGGCTCGCCCGAGGCGCGCGCGCTGGCGCGCCGCGAGCCGATGGGCAACGCCGGCCGCGTGCGGCTCGCCCTGACGATGCTCGTGCTGCTCGCGATCGCCGTCGTCCTCCTCGTCTGGGGCCTGCTCCGCTAGTGCTCCGCCCGGTGATGCTGTCCAGTCTCTGGGTCGCGAGCACCAAGCGATGCAAGGACGCAGGGAGACCCGATAGCGGTTCCTATCGGGTCGACCGAGGACGCGGCAGCGCGCGGCGTGATCGCGGGCCAGAGGCGGACATGAATCGCCGGGCGGAGCACTAGGTGCGCCTGTCCTACCGCAACCGCGAGCTCGTCAGCCTGGTCGCCGTCGGGCTCATCACCGCGACCGGCTTCGCGAGCGTCTACATCGCGCTGAAGGCGAAGGTCTCGAGCGGCTCGCTCGGCTACGCCGTCTTCTTCTTCGCGCTCTATCTCGCCGCGCACCTCGTCACGCGCTGGGTCGTGCCGCTCGCCGACCCGTACCTGCTCCCGCTCGCCGGCCTGCTCACCGCGATCGGGATCACCGAGATCTACCGCCTGGGCACGAAGGACGCGTTCAAGCAGGCGATCTGGATCGTGATCGGCGTCGCCGCCTTCGCGCTGACGCTGCTCCTGCTGCGCAAGGACTACCGCGTGATGGAGCAGTACAAGTACCTCTTCGGCGTCGGGGCGATCGTCCTGTTCTTCCTGCCGCAGCTGCCGGGGATCGGCACGTCCGTGAACGGCGCGCGCCTGTGGCTGAGGCTCGGGCCGTTCCAGCTCCAGCCGGGCGAGTTCGGGAAGATCGCGCTGATCGTCTTCCTCGCCGCGTACCTGCGCGAGAAGCGGGAGGTCGTGGCGCAGGGGCGGCTGAAGGACTGGGGCCCGATGCTGCTGATCTGGGGCGCGTCGATGCTCGTCGTGGTCGTGACGAGCGACTTCGGCAGCGGGCTCCTCTACTTCGGGATCTTCCTGGCGATGCTTTACGTCGCGACGGCGCGGCTCGCGTTCGTCGGCGCCGGGCTGGGCCTCTTCCTCGCCGGCTCGGCGCTGGTCTACGAGGGGACACCCCACGTCCGCGAGCGGATCATCAACTGGCTGCACCCCTGGACGACGACGAAGGTCTACTGCCCGCTGAACGGGCAGCTGACCTACCGGCAGGACTGCCAGAGCTACCAGACCGTCCAGTCGCTCTACTCGATCGCCCACGGCGGCTTCGGCGGCACCGGCCTCGGCTCCGGGACCTTCACGACGCTCTCCGGGGCGCCGCTCGTGCCGGAGCAGAACACGGACTTCATCTACTCGGCGCTCGCCCAGGAGCTCGGCCTGATCGGGGCGGCGGCGCTGCTGATGGTCTACATGGTCTTCGTCCTGCGCGGCTTCCGGATCGCGCTCGCGGCGAGCGACGGCTTCTCGAAGCTGCTCGCCGCCGGGCTCAGCTTCGGGTTCGCGCTGCAGGCGTTCGTGATCGTCGGCGGCATCCTGCGCGTCATCCCGCTGACGGGGATCACGCTGCCGTTCGTCTCGTACGGCGGCTCGAGCGTCGTCTCGAACTTCATCCTCGTCGCGCTGCTGCTCCTCGTTTCCCACCGGGCCAACCGTGAGGCGACGCCGTGAACAAGCAGCTGCTCCGCCTCTCGGTCGCGTCGATCGTCCTGCTGCTCGTGCTCGTCCTCGCCACGACCTACTGGCAGACGTGGGCGGTCGCGGGGCTGCAGGACCGGCAGGACAACGCGGTCCAGGCGGTCGCGCAGTTCACGGTCGCCCGCGGGCTGATCGAGGGCTCCAACGGGCAGACGATCTTCGCCGCGAACCGGAAGAAGAAGGTCGGCGGCAACACGCTCTACTTCCGCCGCTACCCGCAGAGCGGCCTCGCCGCGCAGACGATCGGCTACTCGACCACCGGCTCGACCGCCGGGCTCGAGCGCTCGCTCGGCGACTTCCTCACCGGCTCGAACCAGAACCTCTCCAACGTCTTCCAGGGCACGCTCGACCGGCTCGGCGGCGGCACCGTCCACGGGGACAACGTCGTCCTGACGCTGAACCCGGCCGCGCAGCGGCTCGCGATGCAGCAGCTCGGCGGCCGCTGTGGGGCCGTCGTCGCGATGAACCCGCGCACCGGCGCGATCCTCGCGATGGCGTCCTCGCCGACGTACGACCCGAACCTGCTCGAGAAGCCGAACGGCTACGCGCAGATCCTGAAGACGAAGGCGCCGTGCCCCTACCCGTCGCCGTTCCTCAACCGCGCGACCGCCGGGCTCTGGCCGCCGGGCTCGACTTTCAAGATGGTCACCGCGGCGGCGGCGCTCGACACCGGCACGTTCACGCCGGACTCGCGCTTCAAGGACCCGGGCTACTGCACCGAGTACGGGAAGAAGGTCTACAACTCGAGCGCGCCCGACTCGGGGGCGCACGAGGTCTTCGGCAACGTGACGCTGGCCCAGGGCTTCCAGCACTCGATCAACTCGGTCTACTGCAACGTCGGGATCAAGCTCGGCGCGAAGACGATCCTCGAGTACGCGAAGCGCTTCGGCTTCTACTCGAAGCTGCCGCTCGAGACGCCGTCCGACGAGCGCGCTGCGAGCGGCCTCTACCGCTCGACGAAGCACGGCAACCAGCTCTGGAGCCCGGGCAACCCGGACACCGAGGTCGACGTCGGCCGGCTCGCCTTCGGCCAGGAGCGGATGCTCGCCTCGCCACTGCAGATGCTGCTCGTCGGCGCGACGATCGCGAACGGCGGCGTCGTGCCGAGGCCGTACATCGTCCAGCGCGTCGTGGGCAGCGACGGCTCGATCATCTCCCAGACGCAGCCGCAGATGCTCGGCCGCGCGATCAAGCCGGAGACGGCGGCCGAGCTGAACCAGTTCATGCAGCTCGTGGTCAAGGGCGGCACCGGCACCGCTGCCCAGATCCCGGGCGTCACGGTCGCCGGTAAGACCGGAACGGCCGAGACCGCGGCCAACCACGTCTACGACGCGTGGTTCGTCTGCTTCGCGCCCGCCGAGAACCCACGGGTCGCCGTCGCGGTCGTCGTGGAGAACCAGCCGAACGGCTTCGGCGGCGCGGTCGCGGCCCCGATCGCGAAGGTCGTCCTGCAAAAGCTGCTCGGTGGCTGAGCCGACCTCTACCCTGTTGAGACCGCCGTGGCCACCGACCCACTGATCGACAGCCTCTTCGACGGGCGCTACCGCATCCTGCGCAAGCTCGGCGCGGGCGGGATGGCGAACGTCTACCTCGCCGAGGACCAGGAGCTGGGCCGGCGCGTCGCGATCAAGATCCTCAACGACCGGCACGCGAACGACGAGCAGTTCGTCGAGCGCTTCCGCCGCGAGGCGAAGAACGCCGCCGCGCTCTCGCACCCGAACATCGTCTCGATCTACGACCGCGGCGAGGCCGAGGGAACGTACTACATCGCGATGGAGTACCTCGACGGGCGCTCGCTGAAGGAGCTGATCCTCAGCCGCGGCCCGGCGCCGGTGAACGTCGCGGTCGAGTACGCGCGCCAGATCCTCTCGGCGCTGCGCTTCGCGCACCGGCACGGGATCGTCCACCGCGACATCAAGCCGCACAACGTGCTCGTCGACAACGAGGGCCGCGTCAAGGTGACGGACTTCGGAATCGCGCGCGCCGGCACGTCGCAGATGACGGAGGCCGGCTCGATCGTCGGCACCGCGCAGTACCTCTCACCGGAGCAGGCACGCGGCACGGACGTCGACCCGCGCAGCGACCTCTACTCGCTCGGCGTCGTCCTCTACGAGCTGCTGACCGGGGAGACGCCGTTCGAGGGCGACACGCCGGTCGAGATCGCGATGAAGCACCTCTCGACGACGCCGGAGCCGCCGTCGTCGCACCGCCCGGACATCCCGCGCGAGCTCGACTGGGTCGTCATGCGGGCGCTCGCGAAGGACCCGGACGAGCGCTACCAGAGCGCGGACGAGATGGACGCCGACCTGGAGCGCGTCGCCCGCGGCGCCCCGGTCGCGGCGCAGACCGAGGAGTCGGCGACGCAGATCATCCGGCGGCCCGCGGTCGTCCCGCCGGTGGCGGCGGCCTCGACCGCGGCGACGATGATCGCGCCGCGCCCGGCGGCGACGCGGACGACCGAGTTCTTCGAGTACGACGAGCC
Source organism: Actinomycetota bacterium (assembly GCA_019236545.1). Lineage (GTDB taxonomy): Bacteria > Actinomycetota > Thermoleophilia > Gaiellales > Gaiellaceae > Palsa-739. The sequence continues at coordinate 5,142 of JAFAIV010000332.1, forward strand.
GCCGCGCCAGCGGCCCGTGTGGCCCTGGATCGCCGCCGTCCTGGGCGTGATCGTGGCGGCCGCCGCAGGCTTCCTCATCTACCACGAGCTCAAGGGCAACGGGAAGCCGGTCGTCGGCGTCGAGCTCTACGTGAACGAGTCGCAGAACACCGCCGTGCAGCAGATCCAGGCGATCCACCTGAACGCGAACGTCCAGAAGGCGCCGAGCGACAACACGCAGAAGGGACTCGTCTTCAAGCAGAACCCGAAGGCGGGCACGCGCGTCCACGAGGGCAGCACGGTCACGATCTGGGTCTCGACCGGCAAGCCGAAGGTGCAGATCCCGCAGGGGCTCGTCGGGCAGCAGGTCGACCAGGTCACGAACCAGCTCACGCAGCTCGGCTTCCAGGTGAAGACGTTCACGGTGCCGGGCAACCAGAAGGGCGTCGTGACGGCGGTCGTGCCGAAGGAGGGGACGAGCGCGGTGAAGGGCTCGACGGTGCAGGTGAACGTCCAGTCCGGGCCGAAGCCGGTGACGGTGCCGAAGGTCGTCGGCGAGCAGCTGAACCAGGCGACGAACGACCTGCAGTCGCTCGGCTTCAAGGTCAACCCGAAGTTCGTCGACTCGAACGCGCCGCAGAACCAGGTCGTGTCGCAGAGCGTCTCGCCGGGGTCGACCGCGCCGCAGGGCGGGACGATCACGATCGAGGTCTCGAACGGGCCGCCGCAGGTCAGCGTCCCGAGCGTCGTCGGCGAGGACCAGGGGACGGCGACGAGCGACCTCCAGGGCGCCGGCTTCAAGGTCTCGTCGCAGACGCAGCAGGTCACGGACCCGGCGCAGGACGGCGTCGTCGTCTCGCAGAACCCGTCGGGCGGCCAGGCGGCGAAGGGCTCGACCGTCACGATCGTCGTGGGGCAACTCTCCTCCGGGACGACGACCACGACGCCGGGGCAGTGACCCGCCGCCTGCGGGTCGCCGTGCTCGCCGGCGGACGGTCGAGCGAGCACGAGATCTCGCTCGCGTCGGCCCGGTCGGTGCTCGCGGCGCTCGACCCGGAGCGGTACGAGACACTGAGCGTGGCCATCGGCCGCGACGGCCGCTGGGAGCTGGAGGCGGGCGGCGAGGAGCTGCCGTCGGGCGACTCGACGAACCTGCCGATGCCTGCCGACGAGCGGACGCCCGCGGTCCTCGGCGCGGTCGACGTCGTCCTGCCGATCCTCCACGGGCCGTTCGGCGAGGACGGGACGGTGCAGGGCCTGCTCGAGCTGCTCGGCGTCCCGTACGTCGGCGCAGGGGTCGCGGCGTCCGCGCTCGCGATGGACAAGGACCTGTTCAAGAAGGTCATGCGCGACAGCGGCATCCCGGTCGCCGCGCACCACGCGATCCGGCTCGGCGACGAGATCGAGAACCCGTTCGGCTACCCGGTCTTCGTGAAGCCGGCGCGGCTCGGCTCGTCGGTCGGAATCTCGAAGGTTCGCGACGCGAGCGAGCTGCGGCCGGCGGTCGAGCTCGCGTTCCGGCACGACGAGAAGGTGCTCGTCGAGGAGTTCGTCCAGGGTATGGAGGTCGAGGTCGGCGTGCTCGGCAACCGCGTGCCGCCGCCGGTCGCGTCCCTCCCAGGCCGGATCGACACCCTCGGGCACGACTGGTACGACTTCGAGTCGAAGTACGACGAGGGCGGCATGGACCTCGTGATCCCCCCGAACCTGCCGGAGGCGACGATCGAGCTCCTGCAGCGGCGCGCCGTCGACTCGTTCGTCGCGTCCGAGTGCGAGGGCCTCGCGCGCGTCGACTTCTTCGTCCGCGACGGCGACGGCGAGGTCGTCCTCAACGAGCTGAACACGATGCCCGGCTTCACCGCGACGAGCGTCTGGGCGAAGCTCTTCGAGGCGTCGGGGATCGGCTACGCGGCCGCGCTCGACCGGCTGATCGAGCTCGCCCTGGAGCGACACGAGCGCCGCTCGCGACTCGAGTTCTGACGGCTCCTTAACGCGAGTCTCACAGGCCCGGCGCTATGGTGGCGCCGCAGTGGTGCAACGGCTTCTCCTCGCCTCGCCGCGAGGCTACTGCGCCGGCGTCGAGCGGGCGGTCGAGACGGTCGAGCGGGCCCTGAAGCTGTACGGGCGCCCGGTCTACGTGCGGAAGCAGATCGTCCACAACCTCCACGTCGTGAGCGATCTCGAGCGCCGCGGCGCGATCTTCGTCGACGAGCTCTCGGACGTCCCGCGGGGCGCGACGGTGGTCTTCTCCGCGCACGGCGTCGCGCCGGCGGTGCGCGCGGACGCGGGGGCGCGCGGGCTGACGGCGGTCGACGCGACGTGCCCGCTCGTGACGAAGGTGCACGCACAGGCGAAGCGCTATGCGGAGCGCGGCTACGCGATCGTCCTCGTCGGCCACGCCGGCCACGAGGAGGTCGAGGGCACGCTCGGCGAGGCGCCGGACGCGATCGTGCTCGTCGAGTCGGTCGAGGACGCGGAGCGGATCTCGCTCCCGTCGGAGAGGCCGCTCGCCTACGTCACGCAGACGACGCTCTCGGTGGACGAGACGAGCGAGATCGTCGCCGTCCTCCGCCGCCGCTTCCCTCGGATCGAGGGGCCTGCGCGCGAGGACATCTGCTACGCGACGACGAACCGGCAGCGCGCCGTGAAGGAGCTCGTCGAGCAGGTCGAGCTACTGCTCGTGATCGGGAGCCGCAACTCGTCGAACTCGAACCGCCTGGTCGAGGTCGCCCGCGCCGCCGGCGTCGAGGCGCACCTCGTCGAGGACGAGCGCGCGATCGACGAGCGCTGGCTCGCCGGCCGCGAGACGGTCGGGCTGACCTCGGGCGCGTCGGCGCCGGAGCGGCTCGTCGAGCGGGTCTGCGACTGGTTCCGCGCCCGCGGCGTCACCGAGGTGCGCGAGGTCGAGGCGTCGAGCGCGGAGGACGTCTTCTTCAAGCTCCCGGTCGAGCTGCGGCGCGCCGAGGCGGCCGCCGCCCAGCCCTCGGCTGCGTAGGCTCTCGCGGGTGCGAGCCCGCCCCCATCGCCTCGACCGGCTCCCGGAGCAGTACTTCACGGCCCTGCTCGCGCGCGTGCAAACGGCCGCGGCGCGCGAGGGCGAGCCGCTGATCGACCTCGGCCGCGGCAACCCGGACATCCCGCCGCCGCCGCACGTCGTCGAGGCGCTGAGGGAGGCCGCCGCGCGCGAGGACGTCCATGGCTACGCGCCGTTCGCGGGCCTCCCCGCGCTGAAGGAGGCGATCGCGGCGCGCTACCGCGACGTCTACGGCGTCGAGGTCGACCCCGGGCGCGAGGTCGCCGTGCTGCCCGGCTCGAAGACCGGCCTGATGGAGATGGCACAGGTCGCGGTCGAGCGCGGCGGCGCGATCGTCCTCCCGGACCCGGGCTACCCGGACTATCGCTCGGCCGTCGCACTCGCCGCGGCGCGGCACGCCGCGCTGCCGCTCCTCGCGGACGGCCGCCCCGACTGGGACGCGGCGCCCGAGGAGGCGGCCGCGCTCTACCTCAACTACCCGTCGAACCCGGTCGCGGCGGCCGCGCCGGACGGCGTCTTCGACGAGGCGATCGCGTGGGCGCACCGCGCGGGCGCGTGGGTCCTTCACGACTTCGCCTACGGCGACCTCGTCTTCGACGGCCGCCGGCCGCGCAGCTTCCTCGCCGCCGAGGGCGCGCGCGAGGCCGGGATCGAGCTGTTCTCGATGTCGAAGTCGTACGGGATGGCGGGCTGGCGACTCGGCTTCGCCGTCGGGAACGCCGAGCTCGTCGCGCGGATCGAGAACCTCCAGAACCACCAGTTCGCAGGCGTGTTCCGGCCGGTCCAGGAGGCCGGCATCGCCGCGCTGACCGGGCCGCAGGAGACGGTCGAGGAGCGGCGCGCGCTCTACGAGGCCCGCCGCGACCGCGCGCTCGCGGCGCTGACGGGCCACGACGCGCGGGGCGAGGGCACGTTCTTCGTCTGGTTCCGCCTGCCGGAGGGCCTCACCGCGGAGCACCTGCTCGAGGAGCACCGGATCGCCGTCGCGCCGGGCGAGGGCTTCGGCGAGCGGGGCCGCGGCTGGGCGCGCCTGTCCCTCGCGGTGCGAGACGACGCGCTCGACGAAGGGCTAGGACGACTGCGCCGCGCGCTCGACGGCTAGCGCCGCGCCCACGCGGATCTCGGTCGCGAGCACCTCGCCGGCGATCCAGTCGCCGTGGCGCTCGACGAGCGCGCGTTGCGCCTCCGGCACCGTCAGGACGATCCGGTCGGTCAGCGCCAGGCCCTGCTCCTTGCGCATCGTGTTGACGAGGTGGATCAGGTCGTAGGCGTCCGCCTCGAGCCGCAGGTCGTCGTCCAGCGCCAGCTCGAGCGCCACCGTGACGCCCTCCGCGGACGCGACCGCCCAGCCCTCGCGGCCGCCGCGCTCGACGAGCACCTCCTCCGGGCCGAGCTCGAGGCCGTTGACCCGGAAGCGGCCGCCCTCGAGCTCCTCGAACTCGCCGGCCTCGAGCGCCGTCCGCACCGCGCCGAGCTCCTTGCCGAGCTTCGGCCCGAGCACCGGCAGGTTCGGCTTCACGCGCACCTCGACCGCCTCGACGCGCCCGAACTCGACCTCCTTCACGCGCAGCTCGTCGGCGATCTCGGCGCCGTGGCCGTTCAGCCGCGCTCCCTCGACGACGAGCCGCCGCAGCGGCTGCCGCAGCTTGATCCCGGAGGTCGAACGGGCCTGCCGGCCCAGCTCCACGACCCGCCGTACCTCCGCGATCTCGTCCAGCAAGGCCCGGTCCGGCTCGGCCGCCTCCGGCCACCCGGCGAGGTGGACGGAGTCTGGGCCGTCGAGGACGAGGACGCGCCAGAGGTGATCGGTGAGGAACGGGAGGATCGGCGCGAGCACGCGCATCGTCTGGACGAGCGCGTACCAGAGCGTCCGCAGCGCGGCCTCCTCCCCGTCCCAGAAGCGGCGCCGGGAGCGGCGGATGTACCAGTTCGAGAGGTCGTCGAGATAGGTCTCGAAGTCGCGCATCACATCGACGGACAGCCAGCGCTCGTAGCCGCCGGTCGCGTCCTCGACGAACGCGCGGGTGCGCTCGACGAGCCAGCGGTCGAGCGGCGCCAGCTCGCCCTCGGGCTCCAGGCGGTCCCAGCAGGGCCGGAACTCCGCGATGTTCGCGTAGTCGACGAAGAACTTGACCGAGTGCCAGAGCGTCAGGAGCTTGCGCTTGATCTCGTCCGCCGGGCCGAAGCCGAAGAGGAGGTTCCGGTCGGGCGGGTGCGCCGTGAACTGCCAGCGCATGACGTCCGCGCCCATGCGCTCGAACGCCTCGGTCGCGGTGATCGTGTTCCCCCACGACCCGTGCATCTCGCGGCCGGTCTCGTCCAGCATCTTCTCGTAGCCGAGGACGCGCCGAAACGGCGCCCGCTCGGTCAGGACGACCGACATGAAGAGCTGCGAGTAGAACCAGAGCCGGATCTGCTCGCGCATCTCGGAGACCCAGTCGGCCGGGAACCACTTCTCCCAGTACGCGTGGTCGGGCAGGTCGGCCGTCGTCAGCCCCTTGGCGGCTCCGGTCGCGTAGCCCTCGGGGACGTACGTGTCGTTCCGCCAGCCGAGCGTCGAGAACGGGACGATGCCGGCGTCGAGCCAGACGTCGCCGACCTCCTTGATCCGCTCGACCGGCTCGCCGCACTCGGCGCAGCGGACGGGGACGCGGTCGATCCAGGGCCGCCGCAGCTCCTCGAGCTGGTCGAGCCCGGAGACGGCGCGCTCCTCGAGCTCCGCGCGCGACCCGATGACGTTCAGGTGCCCGCACGAGCACGGGTAGAACGGCAGCGGCAGGCCGTAGTAGCGGCGGCGGGAGATGTTCCAGTCGCCCATGTTGTGGAGCCAGTCGTCCATGCGCTTGCCCATGTACTCCGGCGTCCACTCGACGGTCGCGTTCGCGTCGAGCATCTGCTGCCGCAGGACGCGGACGGAGATGAACCAGTCGTCGGCGATGCGGAAGATCAGCGGCGTATGGCAGCGCCAGCACTCGGGGTAGCGGTGCTCGTAGAGGCCGGCTTCGACGAGGACGCCCTTCTCCTCGAGGTTGCCGATGATCTGCTCCGCCGCCTCCACGGTCGACATCCCGTGGAGCCAGCCGAAGGAGTCGTAGAAGCGCCCCGACTCGTCGACCGGCTGGATGACCTCGAGGCCGTTCACGCCCGCGAGTTCGAAGTCCTCGCCGCCGCAGCCCGGCGCGATGTGGACGATGCCGGTGCCCTCCTCCAGCGA
>JAFAIV010000335.1 GCA_019236545.1 Actinomycetota bacterium
GGCTCGGGCCGCGAGACGGCGATCCGCTCGCTCCAGGCCGCCGGCCTCGAGATCCTCGGCGTGAAGGACGTGACCCCGCAGGCGCACAACGGCGTGCGGCCGCGGAAGAGAAGGAGAGTCTGAGCTTTGGCACGTGATCTGGGCCCGAAGTGCCGCGTCTGCCGGCGCGAAGGCATGAAGCTGTTCCTCAAGGGCGAGCGCTGCCTGACCGAGAAGTGCGCGATCGAGCGCCGCTCGTACCCGCCGGGCGAGCACGGCCGCGGCCGCATCAAGCAGAGCGAGTACCTGCTGCAGCTGCGCGAGAAGCAGAAGGCGCGCCGCTACTACGGCCTGCTCGAGAAGCAGTTCCGGACGTACTACGAGAAGGCGTCCAAGCGCTCCGGCGTCACCGGCGAGGAGCTCCTGCGCATGCTCGAGACGCGCCTGGACAACGTCGTCTACCGCCTCGGCTTCGCCGCCTCGCGCGCGCAGGCGCGCCAGCTCGTGCGGCACGGCCACTTCCACGTCAACGGCCGCAGGGTCAACATCCCGAGCTACCAGGTGCGGCCGAACGACGTCGTCACCGTCGCGCCGAACTCGTCGGCGCAGCAGGTGATCCGCGACGCGACCGATCTCGTCTCCACGGTCGCTCCCTGGCTCCAGGCCGACCACGACGGCCTCACCGGCAAGGTCCTGAAGCAGCCCGAGCGCGGCGAGATCGACACGCCCGTCGAGGAACAGCTCATCGTCGAGCTCTATTCGAAGTAAGGAAAGGGATTCTTCTTGGCGACACGCGAAATGAACTTCCAGATCCCGAAGATCGTCCACGAGGAAGTGGGCGACCACCAGGGGGTCTTCGTCATCGAGCCGCTCGACCGCGGCTTCGGCCACACGTTCGGCAACTCGCTGCGCCGCGTGCTGCTCTCGTCGCTCGAGGGCGCCGCGGTCACCTCGGTCAAGATCGAGGGGACGGCGCACGAGTTCACGACGCTGCCAGGCGTCCGCGAGGACGTCACCGACATCATCCTCAACCTCAAGAACCTCGTCGCGCGGCTCCACGGCGAGTCGCCCGAGGTCGAGGTGCACATCGCCAAGAAGGGCCCCGGCCCGGTCACCGCCGCCGACATCGAGGCGCCGGCCGAGCTCGAGATCCTCAACCCCGAGCTCGAGATCGCGAACCTCTCGGATCGCGGCCGCCTCGAGATGACGCTCACGATCGGCCGTGGCCGCGGCTACTCCCCGGCGGAGATGAATCGCGGGCCGCAGCACACCATCGGCGTCATCCCGATGGACTCGATCTTCTCGCCGGTCCGCCGCGTCGCGTACGCGGTCGAGTCCGCGCGCGTCGGGCAGCGCACCGACTACGACAAGCTCACGCTCGACATCACGACCGACGGCTCGGTCGACCCGAAGGACGCGCTCGCCGAGGCGGCGGAGATCCTGATCCGCCAGCTCGCGATCTTCACCGACCTCGAGAAGATCGAGGGCTTCGGCGAGGCGGCCGCCGTCGACGGCGGCGGGGCCGGCCCCGAGGCCGCGCTCGCCCACGGGATGGAGAACTTCCCGATCGAGGAGCTCGAGCTCGGCGTCCGCTCCTACAACTGCCTCAAGCGGGTCGGCATCGAGACGATCGGCGACCTCGTGATGAAGACGGAGCAGGAGCTCGCGGCGATCCCGAACTTCGGCAAGAAGTCGATCGAGGAGGTCAAGGAGACCCTGCAGCAGCACGGGCTCACCCTCCGCGGCGACAACGGCGGCGGCTTCGAGGCGTAGACGTGCGGCACGCCCGGACAGGCAAGAAGCTCGGCCGCGACGCCTCGCATCGCAAGGCGCTCTACGCGAACCTGACGTGCTCGCTGCTCGAGCACGGCCGGATCCGGACGACCGAGGCCAAGGCCAAGGCGGTCAAGCCGTTCGCCGAGCAGATGATCACGCTCGGCCGCCGCGGCGACCTCCACGCGCGCCGGCAGGCACTGTCCGAGCTCCGCTCGCAGGAGGTCGTCCACAAGCTCTTCGCCGAGGTCGGCCCCCGCATGGCCGACCGCCCGGGTGGCTACTCGCGCATCGTCAAGCTCGGCCACCGGCCGGGCGACGCCGCCGAGATGGTCTACCTCGAGCTCGTCGACTTCGAGCCCTAGGCCGGGCCTGGGTCAGCCGCCGACCGGAGCGCCGAGGAGCGAGCCGAGGCCTGCGCTGACGGCGGCGATCAGGATCCCCGCGAACGTCACGATGCCCAGGGCGCGGACGAACGTGTCCTGGAAGAAGCGGTAGCGGAAGTACGCGAGCGTCAGCAGCTCCGCCGCGACCACGGCGACTGCCGTGAAGAGCGCGACGTGGTAGTTCGAGATCAGGAACGGCAGCGAGTGGAGGATGCCGCCGAAGAACGTGCCGCCGCCGGTGATCGTGCCCCGGATCCACGGGCTGCCGCGGCCGGTGAGCTCGCCGGTGTCGGAGAGCGCCTCCGAGAAGCCCATGCTGATCGCGGCGCCGATCGACGTCGCCAGGCCCGCGACGAACGCGTAGCGCGTGTCGTGCGAGGCGAGCACGACTGCGAAGATCGGGGCCAGCGTGGAGAGCGAGCCGTCGATGAGCCCGACCATCGCCGGCTGGACGCGTTGGAGGAGAAACTTGTGCTCGTCGGGCATCAGTTAGAGTGTATCAAGCGTTGTGCAAACACATAGAGCATAAGGCAGTCCTGACAAACCAGAGCAGGGCGACCTG
>JAFAIV010000087.1 GCA_019236545.1 Actinomycetota bacterium
GACGATCGGGGTCGTCTCCGGCGAGGAACTCGCCGAGGGCCGTCGTGAACGCCTCTGAGCGCAGCACGGCGCCCTGCGCGTCGTCGAGCTCGCGGAAGCGCGGGTCGAGCCCCGCCGCGAACGGGTACGCCTTCAGGAGACGGTTGCAGAAGCCGTGGATCGTGGAAATCCACGCGCCGTCGAGCTCGCGCGCGAGATCGTGGCGGCCCCGATCGGCGAGAGCGGCCCGGATGCGCGTGCGCAGCTCCCCGGCGGCGCGGCGCGTGTACGTGATGACGAGGATCGAGTCGACGTCGAGGCCGCGGTCGCAGACCGCGCGGACGACCCGCTCGACGAGCACCGCCGTCTTCCCCGTCCCGGCACCGGCGGAGACGAAGACTTCGCCGGTCGCCTCGACCGCCGCGAGCTGCTGCTCGTTCACGGCCGCTCCACCCGGCAAATGGGCCAGGCGTCGCACCACGCCGGGCACTCGCCGCCGCGCGGGTCGTGGCGGACGTCGCCGGCGCGAATCCGCATCGCGAGCTCGCCCGCCTTCGCGCGCGCGTTCTCGACCGCCGTCCAGAACTGCTCCTCCGGGAGGTAGTCGTTCTTCGAGTAGCCCTGCAGCGTCTCGGCCTCCTCGGCGCGGACGAGCCCGCGCGGCTTGCGCTCCCCGGCGAGCGGCCGGTACAGCCCGCCGAGCGGCTCGAGGCCGACGAGGTCGCGGAGGACGAGCATGTAGAGCGGGATCTGGAGTCGCAGCTCCTTCTCGATCTCGGCTGCGGAGTGGGCGTGCTTGCCGGACTTGTAGTCCTGGACGATCCCGCGCGCGCCGAATGGGTCGACGTCGATCCGGTCGATCTTCCCGGAGAGCGCGAGGCCGTCGCCGAGGGTGAGCCCGCGCTGGAGCTCCGGCGCCGCCCGCTCGCCGCCGAAAGCGACCTCGAACCGCCGCGGGACGAGCGGCGACTCCGACTCGCACTCCTCCTCCACGACCGCCTCGAGGTCGCGCCACAGCGTCTGGTCGAGCTCGGCCGCCTGCATCTCGGTCATGTCCATGCGGACGCCCTGCAGCGACTCGTCCAGGCAGGCGCGCATCAGAGCGGTCGCGGACTCGATCTGGCCGGGACCGAGCTTCTCGACGCCGAGCTCCTTCGGGACGCGCGTGAAGAAGCGGTTGAGCGTCGTGTGGGCGACGGAGCCGCGCATCTTCGCGTCGACGGTCTGGTCGATCTCGCGCGGCGCGAGGAAGCGGTCGACGAACCACGCCGACGAGCAGTCGGCCATCCGCTCGAGCTCGGTGACGTTGAACATCGTCCTGCTCTCGAGCTGCTCGAGGACGAGCGGGTGGCCGATCCGCGTCGGCCGGCGGAAGGCGGCGAGCGCGCGGTCGAGCTTCCGGTCCCAGCCGTTCGCGCGTGCGAGCGGCTCCGCGGCAGCGCGGTCGCGCGCGGCGAGCTCGGCCAGCGCGCGCAGGCGCTCGCGCTCGGTCGGCGCCTCGTCCAGCGTCCACGTGAGCGCGGAGAGCGGCCGGCGGCGGGTCCAGCGGCGCGCGTCGTCGGCGTCGAAGACGGCCTGCACCTCCTCCCAGAACGGGCTCGGCTCGCGCGGGCTGCCGTCGTCGGTGGCCGCCTCGCGGACGAGATACAGGCGCTGCGACGGGCGCGTGCAGGCGGTGTAGAAGAGGTAGCGGTCGCGGCTGACCGAGTCGGGCCGGAGCAGGCGCGCCCCCTTCTCGTCGAGCGCGCGGCGTGCCTCGTCCTCGAGGAACGGCGACGACTGCCCGCGCCGGGGCAGGCTCCCCTCCTCCAGGCCGAGGACGAAGACGACGTCGAAGCGGCGTGTGCGGGCGCGAAGCAGGTCGACGACTGCGACGCGGCCGGGCTCGTCGCCGCGCCAGGGGCGAAGCGTCTGCCGCTCGAGCGCCGCGACGACGTCCTCGCGCGACAGCTCGCCGGTGAGGTCGCGCCAGCGGGCGAGCTCGACGAGCAGCCGGCGCAGCGTCTCGTGCACGCGCAGGTCGAGCCGGACGGACTCGTCGGCGGGCGGGCCGTCGAGCCCGAACGCGCTCCGCAGCATCCGGTCGGCGAGCTCGCTGACGGACTCGACCGGATCCTCGGACTCCCGGAGCTCCGCGAGCGCCGGCAGTGGGGAGCCGCGGAGCTTCTCCGCCTCCTCGACGACGCGCTCGGGCTGTTGGATCGCGCGGCCGCGCAGCCGGCCCTCGAGGAAGTCGACGTTGTGGCGCTGGAGGCCTGAGTACGGCGAGCGGAGGTAGGCGAAGAGCTCGCGCCGGGCGCCGCCGAGCCAGGCGAAGCTGAGGATCCCGAGCAGCGCCTGGCCGAGCGGGGTCTGCGCAAGGCGGACGTCGCCGTCGACCGAGTACGGGATGCCGAGCGTGCCGAGGGCCGTCTCGAGCGGGCCGCGCCAGCGCTCGCCGCTCGGGACGATCAGGCCGATCCGCTCGGCGGGCGTCCCGCCGCGCAGGAGCGCGAGCAGCTCCTCACCCACGAGCTCGAGCGCGCCGCGCGCGCCGGCGCCCTCGAAGAAGCGAACGGCGCCGTCGATCGGCACCGCCTCGGGCGGCGTGTCGGAGAAGAGCGCCCGCTCGAGGTGCGCGAGCGCCGGCTCCGCGACCTCGCCGTAGCGCGGCGGCAGCTCCTCGATCGCGCCCTGCGCGAGCCGCGCGAGGTCCTCCTGCGTCCGCCGGAGCGACGCAAACGCGGGGCGGCCCGGCTCGTACGGCAGCGAGACGATGACGTCGGCTCGCCCGGCGAGCGCCTCCAGCAGCGCCCACTCGGCGCCCGTCAGGTCCTCGAAGCCGTACGCGAAGACGGGCTCGCCGTGCCACGCGTCGAGGTCGGACTGGAGCCGCTCGGCCGCGCGGCGCCGCAGGAGGTCGCGGTCCCAGAGCCCGAGCGCGTCGAGCTGCGTCCGGTAGGCGGCGTAGAGGCCGGCGAGGTCGCCGTCGAGGTCGTCCGGGTCGAGGAGGCCCGACTCGAGCTCGGCGAGCGCCTGCTGGAGCGACTCGGCGAAGCCGCCGAACCGCGCCGACGCCGAGAGCCCGTTGAGCGAGGCACCCGCGAGCGAGCGCCGCACGAGGAGCGCGCGCTGCGCGTCCGAGACGCGGGGCCGCACGTCGCCGCCGCTCTTCGCGACCCGCTCGAAGACGTCGTCGAACGTCCCGATCGTGCCGCCGAGCAGCGCCGGCCGCCGCGCAAGGAGCTCCCGCTCGACCCGTTCGACGTCCGACCGGTTCGGCACGATCAGCACCGGCTCCCGCTCGAGGGAGTCCAGATAGCGGCCGAGCAACAGCTCGACCTTGCCCGCGTTCGCGGGCCCGACGATCAGGCGCAGGGGCACCCGGCCATCGTAGAACGCGGTCCCGACGCCTCCCGTCCGCGTTCCCGCAAAGAGCGGGAAACGGCTACGCGGCGGCGCGGGCGCGCCGGATCCGCCACGACCGAAGCAGGCTGAGCAGCGCGAGCTCCTCGTGGCTCAGCTCGGCGTCGCGCGCCCCGACGACGCGCAGTCGCCGCGGCCGGAAGTCCTCGATCGTGCGCCCGTCGAGGTACTGCTCGACGACCGCCGGGGAGACGTACGAGGCGCGCGTCACCGCCGGGGTGTTCCCGAGCGTCTCCGCGACCTTGCGCATCACCGCCGTCACCGACCGCTCCTGCGCCGTGACCGTCTCCGGGAAGCCCTCCCGCTGCGCGCGTTCGGCGAAGCAGACGGCCGCGGTGAGAGTGCCTCCCCAGGTGCGGAAGTCCTTCGCGCTGAACTCGTCGCCGAGGTAGATCTTCACGTAGTCGTTGAGGCGCCTGCTCGTCAGGTTGTAGACGGCGCCCTCCCACTCGTACTTGAAGACGCGCGCGCCCCTGATCTCGAGCAGGCGGCGGATCGCGTCGGCGAGGTCGGGATCGACGAGCTCGGTGCGCACGCGGATGCCGTGCTTCGCGCGGAACGAGAGCTGGACGCGGCGGCCGCTGACCTTGACGTGGCGGCGCTGGAGCGTCGTGACGCCGTAGGTGCCGTCGCGGACG
>JAFAIV010000116.1 GCA_019236545.1 Actinomycetota bacterium
GACGAGCTCGAACATGCGCCGGAACCGCTCGATCCACCAGCGGTAGCCGGTCGCGCGGTGCGCGGGCCAGTCGTAGAGCGGATTGCCCCAGTGCTGGCCGTTCGCCGAAAGGGCGTCGGGCGGCGCGCCGGCGACCTCGCCCTTCGCGAACAGCTCCGGCCAGCCGTCGACGTCCGCCCCGGCGTCCGCGACGTAGATCGGCACGTCGCCGATCAGGCGCACGCCCCGCTCGCGCGCGTACGCGCGAAGCGCACCCCACTCGCGCTCGAAGCGCACCTGGTCGGCGATCGCACCTTCGCCGCGGAAGCGCGCCCACTCACCGACCCAGAACGCGTGGCGCGCGACGAAGTCCTCGATCTCGCCCGGAGTCACGCGCGCGTCCGGCTTCGCGAGCAGCCCGGGAGAGGCGGCGAACGCGGAGGCCGAGCGGTACGGCGACCCGACCTCGTCCGGCGGGCCGAGCGGCAGGACCTGCCACCAGCGCTGCCCGGCCGCGGCGAGCCAGTCGACGAACCGGTATGCCTCCCGGTCGAGCTTCCCCGACGGCAGCGACGTCGGATGCAGGAAGATCCCCGAGGCGCGCTCCTGCTGCATCGCGGCAGAGTACGAGAGAGCCACCGCGGATAGAGAAGAGACCGTGCCATTGCCCAAGACGAGCGGCCCTCCCCCGAGGATCAAGGTGCAAACCGTGACGCCGCAGGTGGACTGCGGCCGTTACGCCGTGAAGCGGACGGTCGGCGACGAGGTCACGGTGAGCGCGCGGATCTTCCGGGACGGCCACGAGACGCTCGGCGCGGCGATCCGCTTCAAGGCGCCGGGGGCATCGCGCTGGGACGAGCAGCCTCTGCAGCCGCTCGGCAACGACTGGTGGGAGGGGAGCTTCCGCGTCGACCGGCCCGGCCACTGGTGCTTCAAGGTCGAGGCGTGGGTCGACCGGGTCGCCTCGTTCCAGGAGGAGGTGCGGCGCAAGGTCGCGGGCGGCCAGACGGACCTCGCGAGCGAGCTGAGCGAGGGCGCGGTGCTGCTCGGGCGCGAGAGCCTGACCGTCGACGAGGCGCTGGCCGCGCCCGCCGGCGACCGGCACGAGAAGGCGTCCTCCGACCAGCTCTGGGTGGACGTCGACCGCGAGCTCGCGCGCTTCGGCTCCTGGTACGAGCTCTTCCCGCGCTCGTGGGGCGGCTTCGAGGGCGTGCGCGCCCAGCTGCCGCGCCTCGCCGAGCTGGGCTTCGACGTGCTCTACCTGCCGCCGATCCACCCGATCGGCGAGACGAACCGCAAGGGCCGCAACAACGCCGAGAAGGCCGGCCCGGGCGACGTGGGCAGCCCGTGGGCGATCGGCGACGCGAGCGGCGGCCACGACGCGATCCACCCCGACCTCGGCACCGAGAAGCAGTTCCGCAAGCTCGTCAAGGAGGCGAAGGAGCACGGGATCGAGATCGCGCTCGACTTCGCGGTGCAGATGTCGCCCGACCACCCGTGGCTGAAGTCGCACCCGGAGTGGTTCAACCGCCGCCCGGATGGGACGTTGAAGTACGCGGAGAACCCGCCGAAGCGCTACCAGGACATCTACAACGTCAACTTCGACAGCGAGGACTGGCGCGGGCTCTGGCAGGCGCTCCACGACGCCGTCCGCCACTGGGTCGACCTCGGCGTCACCGTCTTCCGGGTCGACAACCCGCACACGAAGCCGGTCGCGTTCTGGGAGTGGCTGATCCGCGAGATCCGCACCGAGAGCCCGGAGGTGATCTTCCTCGCCGAGGCGTTCACACGGCCGGCGCTGATGACGACGCTCGGCAAGGCCGGCTTCTCGCAGAGCTACACGTACTTCACGTGGAAGAACACGCGCTGGGAGCTGCTCGAGTTCATGGGTCAGCTGCTCGAGTGGAAGGACTACGTGCGGCCGAACGTCTTCGCGAACACGCCGGACATCCTCCATGAGTACCTCCAGGCCGGCGGCCGCCCCGCGTTCGAGGCGCGGCTCGTGCTCGCGGCGACGCTGTCGCCGACGTACGGCATCTACTCCGGCTTCGAGAGCTTCGAGAACGTCCCGGTGCGACCCGGCTCCGAGGAGTACCTCGACAGCGAGAAGTACGAGGTCAAGCAGCGCGCGCTCGACGGGCCGCTGCTGCCGCTGATCGCGACGCTCAACAAGGCGCGGCGCGAGAACCCGGCGCTGCAGCGCTTCGACGACGTCACCTTCCTCGAGACCGCGAACGAGCAGCTCTTCGCGTACATGAAGCGCGTCGAGGACAACACCGTCGTCTGCGTCGTCAACCTCGACCCGACCTCGGTGCAGGAGGGCGTCTGCATCGTCCCCGTCGGCACGGGTCTCCCGCCGGCGTACGGCGTGCGCGACCTGCTCTACGGCGACACGTGGACGTGGCACATCGGCCGCAACTACGTGCGGCTCGACCCGGGGAAGAGCCACGTGCTGAGAATCGGGGCCTGATGGCCGAGGTCTGGTTCGAGCGGGACCCGCTCTGGTTCAAGCGGGCCGTCTTCTACGAGATCCACATCCGCGGCTTCTTCGACGGGAACGACGACGGCGCCGGCGACTTCCGCGGCCTGATCGACAAGCTCGACTACCTCGAGTGGCTCGGCGTCGACTGCATCTGGCTGCTGCCGATGTACGTCTCCCCGCTGCGCGACGGCGGCTACGACATCGCGGACTTCTTCCAGATCCACCCGGACTACGGGACGGTCGAGGACTTCCGCGAGTTCGTGGACGCGGCGCACCAGCGCGGGATGCGCGTGATCGCCGACCTCGTCATGAACCACACGTCGAGCGACCACCCGTGGTTCCAGGAGTCGCGGTCGAACCCGGACGGCCCGAAGGGCGACTGGTACGTCTGGTCGGACACCGACGAGCGCTACCAGGACGCGCGGATCATCTTCGTCGACTCCGAGCCGTCCAACTGGACGTTCGACCCGGTGCGCGGCCAGTACTACTGGCACCGCTTCTTCCACCACCAGCCCGACCTCAACTTCGACAACCCCGAGGTCCAGGAGGCGATGCTCAACGTCCTCCGCTTCTGGCTCGACCTCGGCATCGACGGCTTCCGGCTCGACGCCGTGCCGTACCTCTACGAGCGCGAGCGATCGAACGGCGAGAACCTGCCGGAGACCCACGAGTACCTGAGGCGCGTGCGCGCCGAGGTCGACGCGCGCTACCCGGACCGGGTGCTGCTCGCGGAGGCGAATCAGTGGCCGGAGGACGTCGTCGAGTACTTCGGCGACGGCGACGAGTGCCACATGGCCTTCCACTTCCCGGTCATGCCACGCATGTTCATGTCTCTGCGGAGAGAGGACGCGACGCCGATGTACGAGATCCTCGCCCGCACGCCCGACATCCCCACGAACGCCCAGTGGGGCCTCTTCCTGCGGAACCACGACGAGCTGACGCTCGAGATGGTCACCGACGAGGAGCGGGACTACATGTACACCGAGTACGCGAAGGACCCGCGGATGAAGCTGAACCTCGGCATCCGCCGCCGCCTCGCGCCGCTGCTCGACAACGGCCGCGACGAGATCGAGCTGATGCACGCGATCCTCTTCTCGCTGCCTGGTTCACCCGTCCTCTATTACGGGGACGAGATCGGCATGGGCGACAACATCTATCTGGGTGACCGCAATGGTGTGCGCACACCGATGCAGTGGACCCCCGATCGCAACGGCGGCTTTTCCCGGTGCGACCCCGCCCGCTTGTATGCGCCGCTGATCATGGATCCGGTATATGGCTACGAGGCCGTCAATGTCGAGGCACAGTCCCGCAGCTTGGCCTCCTTACTGAGCTGGACCAAGCG
>JAFAIV010000144.1 GCA_019236545.1 Actinomycetota bacterium
GCGCGTGATGGCCCGCTTCCTGGCCGAGGCGGGGCGCGAGACGTGGATCGTCGACGCGAAGGCGGGGGAGCGCGAGCTGGGGACGCCCGACGTCCTCGTCGACGCGCTCTTCGGCACTGGCTTCTCCGGCGAGCCGCGGCCGGACGCGGCGGGACTGATCGAGGCGATGAACGCCTCGCCCGCGCCGGTCTTCTCGATCGACCTGCCGTCGGGCGTCGACGGGTCGACGGGCGAGGTCGCGGGCGCAGCAGTGGACGCGGCGGTGACCGTCACGTTCCACGGCTGCAAGGTCGGGCTCTCGGTCGCGCCCGGGCGGTTCCACGCCGGCGAGGTGCACGTCGCGGACATCGGGCTCGAGCCCGGCGAGACGGACGCGCGGATCGTCACCCGCCGCATCCTCGACGCGGTGCCGCGCCGCGGGCAGCGCGACAACAAGTACACGTCGGGCCACGTCCTCGTCGTCGGCGGCTCACCCGGGCTCACCGGAGCGCCGTCGCTGACGGCGATGGCCGCGATGCGCGCCGACGCCGGCTACGTCACCGTCGCTGCCCCCGAGGCGACCCTCCCGGTCTTCGAGCAGCGCCTGCTGGAGGCGGTCAAGCGGCCGCTGCCCGAGCAGGGGGCGGCCGAGGCGGTGCTCGAGCTGGCGGAGAAGGCCCACGCGGTCGCGCTCGGGCCGGGGCTCGGCCGGGCGCCCTGGGCGAAGGAGCTCGTCCGGCGCGTGCTCGCCGAGGTCGAGCTGCCGGTCGTCGTCGACGCGGACGCGCTCTTCGGGCTCGAGCCCGGCGACTGGCCGGCGCCGCGGGTGCTCACCCCGCACGAGGGGGAGCTGGCGCGGCTGCTCGGGCGGGAGTCCTCGGAGGTCGCGGCGCACCGGCTCGCGGCCGTGCGCGAGGCCGCCGACCGCTTCCGGAGCGTCGTCGTCCTCAAAGGCGCGGACACGCTCGTCGCGGCCCCGGGCAGACCCGTGCTCGTCGTCGCGCTCGGCCTTCCGTCGCTCGCCACCGCCGGAACCGGCGACGTCCTCACCGGCATCACCGCCGCCTTCCTCGCGAAGCGGATGGAGCCGCAGGAGGCCGCTGCCGCCGCGGCTGCGGCACAGCAGCTCGCCTCCCACGCCGCGCCGCAGCGGTCGGGGCTCGTCGCGAGCGACCTGATCGAGGCGCTGCCGCGGGTTCTAGGCTAGGCGGGTGCACCGCAGCGAGCTGACCGTCGACCTCGGCGCGGTCCGGCAGAACGTCCGGACGCTGCTCCACGCGCTCGACGGCTCCGAGCTCTGGGCCGTCGTCAAGGCCGACGGCTACGGCCACGGGGCGAGCGACATCGCCGGCGCGGCCCTCGGCGCGGGCGCGACCGCGCTCTGCGTCGCCAGCGTCGGCGAGGGGCTGGCTCTCCGCCGCGACTTCGGCGGCGCGCGGATCGTCGTGATGGGACCGGCGACGACCAACCGCGACGTCGCGCACGCGCGCGACGCCGGCCTCGAGCTCGTCGTCTCCGACACGGACATCCCGCCGGGCGTTCGCGTCCACCTGAAGCTCGACACCGGCATGGGGCGCTGGGGCCTCTCTGAGCTGCCCGTGCCGCCGGTGGAGGTCGTCGGCCTGATGAGCCATCTCGCCACGGCCGACACCGACTCCGCCTACGCGGACTGGCAGATCGAGCGCTTCCGCCAGGCGACGCACGGCTTCTCCCACCTGACGCGCCACATCGCCAACAGCGCCGCGGCGCTTCGCTATCCCGCCGCGCGCTTCGACGCCGCCCGCTGCGGCATCGCGCTCTACGGCATCTCTCCCTTCAACACCGATCCGGCCGAGGACGGCCTCCGGCCCGCGCTGGCATGGCGCAGCTATCTGGCGCAGGTCAGGCTTCTTCAGCCGGGCGAGAGCACCGGCTACGGCCGCCGCTTCGTCGCCACTGTCCCGACGTGGGTCGGGATCGTCCCGGTCGGCTACGCGGACGGCTTCCGGCGGGATATGACGGGGACGGAGGTCCTCGTCGACGGGGAGCCGCGCCGCGCGGTCGGCACCGTCTCGATGGACGCCTTCGCGGTCGAGCTCGACCGCGAGCGGCCGGTGGGGACGCCCGTCACGATCGTCGGCGACGGCCTCCTCATCGAGCGCCACGCGGCGCAGGCCGAGACGATCGGCTACGAGATCGCGTGCGGAGTCAACAGCTCACCCGCACGGGCGAGCCGGCACGTCACCGGGGGCTAGCTCCACTCGGGGACGAGGTCCTCGAACTGCTGGAACGCGGCGCGGATGTTGTCGCGCTCCTTTGCCAGCTCTGTGAACGAGAGCATCAGGCGGCGCTC
>JAFAIV010000198.1 GCA_019236545.1 Actinomycetota bacterium
TGGCACATGAGCGCGCCGGCACCGCTCACCCGGCGGGCGATCCGCTTCGTCGACCAGCGCACCGGCAGCGCGCCCTACCTGCGCAAGCTCATGCGCTACCTCTTCCCCGACCACTGGTCCTTCCTCCTCGGCGAGGTCGCGCTCTACGCGTTCATGGTGCTCGTCGCGACCGGGGTCTACCTGACGTTCTTCTTCGTCGACTCGACGAAGGAGATCGTCTACCACGGGAGCTACGCGCCGCTCCACGGCCTGAAGGTGACCGAGGCGTACGCGTCCGTCGTGAACATCTCGCTCTCGGTCAAGGCGGGGCTGCTGATCCGGCAGACGCACCATTGGGCGGCGGACGTCTTCGTCGCGGCGATCGTCCTCCACCTGCTGCGCGTCTTCTTCACCGGCGCCTATCGGAAGCCACGCGAGCTGACGTACTGGATCGGCGTGACCATGCTCATGCTGACGCTGCTCGAGGCGTACCTGGGCTACTCGCTCGTGGACGACCTCATGTCCGGGATGGGGCTGGTGATCGGCTACTCGGTCGGGCTCTCGATCCCGTTCGTGGGCGCGAACCTGATGAGCTGGCTCTTCCACGGGCCGTACCCGGGGCAGGCGGTCCTCTGGCCGAGGATGTACATCGCCCACGTCCTGATCTTCCCGATCCTGATCGGGACGCTCCTGACGGCGCACCTGCTCCTCGTCGCGCTGCGGCACCACACGCAGTTCCGGCGGCGGCGGTCGCAGTCGCAGCACGCGATCATGGGAGTGCCGACCTTCCCCGGGCAGACGCCGCGCTCGCTCGGGCTGCTCTTCGCGACGATCGGCGTGCTCTTCCTCCTCGGCGGGCTCGTCCAGATCAACCCGATCTGGCTCTGGGGGCCGTACCACGTCTACGAGTCGACGAACGGCGCGCAGCCGGACTGGTACCTCGGCTGGCTGATCGGCGGCCTGAGGCTCGTGCCGAGCTTCGACCTGACGATCGACGGCTACACGCTCGTCCCGAACCCGTTCTGGGGCGGAGCAGCGTTCCCGCTCGTCGTATTCGGGTTCCTCTATCTCTGGCCGTGGCTGGAGCGGAAGCTGACCGGCGACCAGGCGTGGCACAACATCGCCGACCGGCCGCGCGACGCGCCGCTGCGGACGGGTGTGGGCGTGGGGATGGTGACGTGGGTCCTCGCGGTCTTCCTCGCAGGCGGCGCCGACCGCGTGCTCGTTCTCTACGGGATCTCGTACGTCGCGCAGATCGAGGTCTACCGCGTCCTGATCTGGGTGCTGCCGGTCGTCTTCGGCGTGATCGCGTGGTGGTGGTGCAAGCAGCTCCAGGCGAGCGAGCGCGTCCAGGCCGAGCGGCACGAGGCGGAGGCAGAGGCGCGTCTCGCGCGGATCAAGGCTCAGGCGTAGCCGAGCTCGAAGAAGCGGCCTTCGTGCGCCATCGCCTGCTCGCGGGTCAGGCCCTGCGCCGAGTGCGGCGTCGCGCCGATCGCGTCGGCGAAGCGCGTGATCATCTCGAACCCGGCCTGGACGTCCGCGGCGTCCCGGAGCGCCTGCTTCGAGACGCCGGCCGCGAGAGCGCGCGCCGGGTCGAGCGTGGCGAGGAAGTGGAGGGCGCCGCGGAGCCGCTCGTCGATCGGCGCCGTCTCATAGTCGTCGAGCACCGCGTCGACGAGGGCCTGGTCTCCGAAGGCATACGACGCGACCGCGCCGTGGGCTTCCGTTCAGAAGGGGCACTGGGCGAGCTTGGACACGAACGCGGCGAACAGCTCGCGCTCGGCCTCGCTCCAGTCGGACGGCCCCTTCATCACCTCCTGGAAGTAGGCGGAGATGGGCTCGCCGAAGAGCTCGGGGCGGTAGCGGAGCGCGAGCGAGATGTCGGAGACGTAGCCGTCCCGCTCCCGCATCGCCTCGATCTGCGCCGCCATCTCCGGCGCATGTGGAAGCTCAAGCCGCATCGATCGCCTCGTATGCGCGCTGCCGCTTCTCGTCCGCGGCCGCGAACGCGACCGGCAGCACCGCCTCGTAGAGCTCGTCCGCCGACAGCCCGGCGACGTCGGCGTCGACGATCCGCCACGCCGCCGTGCGCACCTTCTCGGTCAGCGCCGTCGGCTCGCCGGGACGGCCCGCGGCCTCGCCGACCGCCCGCCAGAGGGCGTCAGCCCGCGAGGAGTCGCCGGACGACATACGGGAGGATGCCGCCGTGCCGCAGGTACTCGCGCTCGCGCGGCGTGTCCAGGCGGACGCGCGCGCGGAACTCCCTGCCGTCGGCGCGCACCGTCACCTCGCTCGCCTCGCCGCCGTCGATCCCCTGGATCGAGAACTCCTCGCGACCGGTCAGGCCGAGCGACTCGCGGCTCTCGCCGTCGAGGAACTGCAGCGGCAGGATCCCCATCATCAGCAGGTTGGAGCGGTGGATCCGCTCGTACGACTCCGCGATCACGGCGCGCACGCCGAGCAGGTTCGGCCCCTTCGCCGCCCAGTCGCGCGACGAGCCGGAGCCGTACTCCTTCCCTGCGAGGACGATCGTGGGGACGCCTTCGGCGCGGTAGCGCTCGGCAACCTCGAAGATCGACCCCTCGTCGCCGTCCGGGAGGTGCGCCGTCCACGTGCCCTCGCTGCCGGGGACGAGCTGGTTGCGCAGGCGGACGTTCGCGAACGTGCCGCGCACCATGACCTCGTGGTTGCCGCGACGTGAGCCGTAGGAGTTGAACTCGCGGCGCTCGACGCCGTGCTCGGTCAGGTACTTCCCGGCCGGGGAGTCGGGCCGGATCGAGCCGGCGGGGGAGATGTGGTCGGTCGTGACCGAGTCGCCGAGCGAGACGAGGCAGCGCGCGCCGTGGATGTCCTCGACGCGGCCCGGCTCGCGGGACATGCCCTCGAAGTACGGCGGGTGCCGCACGTACGTCGACTCGGGGTCCCACGCGTAGAGCTCGCCCTCGGGCGTGTCGAGGCCCCGCCAGCGCTCGTCGCCGGTGAAGACGTCGGCGTAGGTCGAGGAGAACATCGAGCCCTGGACGGACTCGCCGATGACGCGGTCGATCTCCTCCTGCGGCGGCCAGATGTCGCGCAGGTAGACGTCCTCGCCGTCGGAGCCCTGGCCGAGCGGCTCGTTCAGCAGGTCGACGTCCATCCGCCCGGCGAGCGCGTACGCGACGACGAGCGGCGGCGAGGCGAGGTAGTTCGCCTTCACGTCGCCGTGGATGCGCGCCTCGAAGTTGCGGTTCCCCGAGAGGACGGAGCAGACGACGAGCTGGCCCTCGTTCACGGCGGCGGCGATCTCCTCCGGCAGCGGGCCGGAGTTGCCGATGCACGTCGTGCAGCCGTAGCCGACGGTGTTGAAGCCGAGCTCGTCGAGGTACCGGTCGAGGCCGGCGGCGCGGTAGTACTCGGTGACGACCTTCGAGCCCGGCGCGAGCGACGACTTCACCCACGGCTTTCGCGTCAGGCCGCGCTCGACGGCGTTCCGCGCGAGAAGGCCGGCGCCGATCATCACGGACGGATTCGAGGTGTTCGTGCAGGACGTGATCGCCGCGATCACGACCGAGCCGTGCTCGAGCGCGTAGTCCGCGCCGGCGACCGGCACCTGCCTCTTCTGGACGGTCGCGACGTGCGCCGGCTTCGGGTCCGGGTCGGCGACGGCGTCCCCGGTGGGCGGGTCGCTGGCCGGGAACGAGTCCGCGATCTCCTTGTCGTACGTCCCGTTGCCGTAGTCGACGCCGAACGTGTCGCACGCGTCGATGAACGCCTGCTTCGCGCCCGCGAGCGGCACGCGGTCCTGCGGGCGGCGCGGCCCGGCGAGCGACGGCTCGACGTCGGCCAGGTCGAGCTCGACGACCTGCGAGTACGTCGGGTGCTCGTCGGGCTCGTGCCAGAGCATGTTCTCCTTGCAGTACGCGTCGACGAGCGCGACGCGCTCCTCGCTGCGGCCGGTGAGGCGCAGGTAGCCGAGGGTCACGTCGTCGACGGGGAAGAAGCCGCATGTCGCGCCGTACTCGGGGCTCATGTTCCCGAGCGTTGCGCGGTCGGCCAGCGCGAGCGAGCCGACGCCGGGGCCGAAGTACTCGACGAACTTCCCGACGACGCCGACCTTGCGCAGGATCTGGGTGACGGTCAGGACGAGGTCCGTCGCGGTCGCGCCCTCCTGCAGCTCGCCCGTCAGCCGGAAGCCGACGACCTGCGGCACGAGCATCGACAGCGCCTCGCCGAGCATCGCCGCCTCAGCCTCGATCCCGCCGACGCCCCAGCCGAGGACGCCGAGGCCGTTGACCATCGTCGTGTGCGAGTCGGTGCCGACGAGCGTGTCCGGGAAGGCGACGCCGTCGCGCGACTCGACGACGCGCGCGAGGTGCTCGAGGTTGACCTGGTGGCAGATGCCCGTGTTCGGCGGGACGACCTTGAAGTTGTCGAACGCGCTCTGCCCCCAGCGGAGGAAGGCGTAGCGCTCGCGGTTCCGCTCGAACTCGAGCTCGACGTTGTGCTCGATCGCGAGCCGCGTCGCGAACTCGTCCACCTGCACCGAGTGGTCGATGACGAGCTCGGCCGGGATGAGCGGGTTGATCAGCTTCGGATCGCCGCCCTGCGCGCGCATCGCCTCGCGCATCGCGGCGAGGTCGACGATCGCGGGGACGCCGGTGAAGTCCTGGAGCAGGACGCGCGCAGGCATGAACGAGATCTCGCGCGACGGGTCGGCGTCCGCGACCCAGCCTGCGACCGCCTCGACCTCCGCTTCCGTCCCGTTCCGGAGGACGTTCTCGAGCAGGATCCGCAGCGTGTACGGCAGCCGCGCGACGTCCCAGCGGGCCTGCAGCGCGTCGAGCCGGTAGATCTCGTAGGTGCTGTCGCCGACCCGGAGCTGCGAGGACTCTCCCACGCTCCGATTCAAGCAGAACCGCGGCTGCGCTCTCCCTGCTTGCCCTGCGTGAGGCGATTCAGCGTGACGAGCCCAAGGCCGCCGAGCATGTTGCCCGCCGCGGCGAGGAAGAAGTTGGCCAGGATGAACGTCCACGCGAAGTGGGCGCCGAAGCGGTAGCCGAAGATCAGCTCGAGCGTGATCACGATCACGTGGTTGAAGCTGCCGAGCGCGAGCAGCGAGCCGGCGACCCACGCGACGACGACCCGCACCAGCATCGTGTCCTGGCCCTCGACGAACCACGTCATGGCGGTGATCAGCGCGCCCGCGAAGATCGCGCTGACGAAGAGCGGCAGCGTCCCGTGCGCGTGGATCAGCTCCGCGTTCCTCACGAGAGCGTGCCCTGTCCCGTCCGGCAGGACGTGGTGCGTCGAGAGGAGCAGGATCATCACCAGGCCGCCGGCGATGTTGAAGACCGGCGAGGTGATCCAGAGCTTGGCGAGGTTCGCCCACGATCTGCCGCGACGGTGGTCGAGCCCGGCGATCGGCACGAGGAAGTTCTCGGTGAACAGCTCGCCCTTGCCGACGACGAGGAAGACGAACCCGATCCCGAAGCCGAGCGACGCCACGACGTGCGCCGGGTGGGCTCCGATCGCATGGCTGAGGCTCGCGTCGAGGATCGCCAGCGCCACGATGCCGGCGACGATGTCGAAGCCGGCCGCGAGCGCGGTCGAGATCATCTCCAGCAGCGGCCGCTGCAGGCGCCGCTCGCCCTCCTCCCTCGTCCGCCGGTAGATGTCCTCCGGCTGCGGGATCTCGCTCAGAGGCGCGCCATCAGCTCGCGGCGGGCGAACTCGCAGAACTCGTCCTGGTTCTCGCCGATCTGGTGGACGTAGACGTGCGTGAAGCCGGCCTCGTCGTACTTGCGGATCAGCTCGAGGTACGGCTCCGGGTCGGGCCCGTGCGGCACCGCCTCGGCGATGTCCTCCTCCGTGACGTTGGCGGCGGCGGCCTCGAAGTCGCGCGGCGCGGGCAGCTCCTGGCCTCCCGAGCCGGCGAGGCCGGTGTTCGGCCAGAGCTCGTGCGCGCGCTTCAGCCCGGCCTGCGCGTCCTCGTCGTAGGCGACGTGGATCATCCCGAGCTTGGGCTTCCCGGAGCCGCCGGCGGACTCGAAAGCCTCGACCGTCTCGCGCTCGGGGCTGGTGGAGACGAGCCCGTCGCCGATCCGTCCGGCGAGGTCGGCGGCCTGCGGCTGGGCGGCGGCGACGTAGATCTCCGGCTCACTGTCGGGCACGTCGTAGAGCCGCGCCTGAGCCACCGTGTAGTGGCGGCCGCGGTGCGTGATCTCCTCGCCGCTCCAAAGGCGGCGGATGACGTGGACGGCCTCCTCGAGCATCTCCAGCCGCTCGTATGCGAGCGGCCAGCGCGCGCCCGTGACGTGCTCGTTGAGGTTCTCGCCGGTGCCGACGCCGAGGAAGAACCGGCCTTCGCTCATCAGCGCGACGGTGGCCGCTGCCTGCGCGACGATCGCCGGGTGCTGGCGGATCAGCGGGCACGTGACGCCGGTGCCGAG
>JAFAIV010000302.1 GCA_019236545.1 Actinomycetota bacterium
ACGAGCGGGCCGCGCGTGATGATCGAGAACGGATTCCACGCCGCGCTGAGCACCTCGATGCACGCGCGCGTCAGCCGGTAGCGGCCCTCCGCCGGCTGGTACGGGTCGGTCGCGGCGCCGATCACGACCGCCTCCCGCTCCCAGCTCGGCCGGGCGAGCTCGCGCCGCAGCCGGTCGGCGATGTTGATCTTGACGCGGATGCTCGCGCCGTAACGGTCGTCCCACGGCCGGTCGGCGCGCGCCTCGAACGCGCGGACGTAACAGAACGTGCAGCGGTGCGCGCAGCCCATGTACGGGTTCAGGGACCAGTCGAACGGCATCCCGCGCACGCGGTTGAGCGCGGAGCGACAGGGCTCTTCGCGATACTCGACGCGCATCCCCATGGCCCATCTTACCGAACACGTGTTCGCTTCGCCGGTCGAGCTCGAACCGGGGATCCTGCGGCTGACGCTGCCGCTCCCGACCGGGCCGCGGCACGTCCACTGCTACCTGCTGCGCGGCGACGACGGCTGGACGCTCGTCGACACCGGGCTCGGCCTCTCCGGGACGCCCTGGGACGAGATCGTCGCCGGGCTCGACGCGCCGGTCGTCCGCGTCTTCATCACGCACATGCACCCGGATCACGTCGGCGACGCGGCCGCCGCGGCGGCAGCGACGGGCGCGCCGGTGCTGCAGGGGCGACTCGACTACGAGCAGTGCGAGCGCGTCTGGGGCTCGCCGGACTGGCCGCGCCGGATCGCCGACTGGTTCATCCTCAACGGCGTCCCCGAGCCGGTCGCGGAGGAGCTCCTGCAGTCCGGGCACGTCTTCGCCGACTTCGTCCGCTTCGCGTGGAACCCGGTTCCCGTCGAGCCCGGCAACGAGGTGGGGGAGTGGCGCGTGTTCGCGACGCCCGGCCACGCCGACGGCCACCTCGCCCTGCTTCGCGACGACGGGGTGATGATCGCCGGCGACCACGTTCTGACGCCGATCACGCCGGCGATCGGCCTCTACCCCGAGAGCCGGCCCGACCCCCTCGGCGACTACCTCGCGTCGCTCGCGCTCGTGGAGGAGCTCGCGCCGCGCGTCGCGTACTCCGGCCACGGCGAGCCCGTGCTCGACCCGGCCGCGCGAGCCCGCGAGATCGTCGCGCATCACGACCGCCGGCTCGACGCCGCCCAGGCGGCGCTCGACGGCGAGCCGCGCAGCGGCTACGAGCTCTCGCACGCGCTCTTCGGGCGCGAGCTGCCGCCGATCCAGCGCCGCTTCGCCGTCGCCGAGACGCTCTCGCACCTGGAGCGGCTCGTCGTCCTCGGTCGTGCGGTGCGCCACGAGGACGACCGCATGGTCTCCTATACTGCGGCCTAGCTGGTGGACGAGATCCCTAGTACCTGCGCCCCCGGAGCCTCGGGGGCGTGAGACTCCTTCTCGAGCTGGTCGCCGTTGGGCTGTTGATCCTGCTCAACGCGTTCTTCGTGGCCGCGGAGTACGGGCTCGTCACGGCGCGCCGAACGCGCATGCTGGAGCTGCAGCACCAGGGGAACCGCCGCGCCCGCGACGTCCTCCGCATCACCGCCGACCCGGGGCGGTTCATCGCCGCGATGCAGCTCGGCGTCACGCTCACCTCGCTGGGCATCGGTGCTCTGGGCGAGGCCGTCCTCGCGCACGAGTTCGAGAAATGGCTCGCGACCGCGCTCGCGATCGCGCTCGCGTACGCGATCCTCACCTTCTTCCACGTCGTCCTCGGCGAGCTCGTGCCGAAGAGCGCGGCGCTCGACCACGCGGAGGGGACGGCGCTCTGGGTCGCGGCGCCGGTGCGCGCCTTCTTCACCGTCTTCGCGCCGGTCATCTGGGTGCTGCGGAAGGCGACCGAGGTCGTCCTCCACTGGCTCGGCCTCCAGCCGCCGGGGGCGGAGCGGGACGTCCACTCCGAGGCCGAGCTGCGCATGATCATCAACCGCTCGACGCAGCAGGGCCAGATCGAGGAGGGCGAGCGCGAGCTGATCGAGGGCGTCTTCCTCTTCGGGGACAAGGACGCCGCCGACGTGATGGTCGCGCGGCCCGACGTCGTCGCGATCTCCGTCGACATGCCGCCGGAGGAGGTGCTCGCGGTCGTCCTCGACTCGCCGTACACGCGCTACCCGGTCTACCGCGAGTCGCTCGACGACGTCGTCGGCGTCCTGCACGTCCGCGACCTCTTCACCGCGATCTACGAGCGCGGGATCGCGAAGGTCGAGCTCGAGCAGCTGCTGCGGCAGGCGTACGTCGTCCCCGAGACGAAGGACCTCGCGTCGCTCCTCCAGGAGTTCCGGAAGACGAGCAACCACTTCGCGATCGTCGTCGACGAGTACGGCGCGCTCGTCGGCGTCGTCACGCTCGAGGATCTGCTCGAGGAGATCGTCGGCGAGATCGAGGACGAGTTCGACGTCCCGGAGGTGCCGATCGAGCAGGTCGACGAGGACACGTTCCGGATGGACGGCATGTTCTCGATCGACGAGTTCAACGAGCGCTTCAACACCGACCTGCCCGACGAGGACTACCACACGGTCGGCGGCTTCGTCTTCGGCCAGCTGGGCCGCGCGCCCGAGATCGGCGACGAGGTCGCCTACGACGGCATGCGCTTCGACGTGATCGAGGTCGAGGGCAACCGCATCGAGCGGATCGGCGTCCACTTCGTCGAGCGGCCCACGGGCCGCGACGACGAGGACGACTACCTCGACGAAGAGCTCGAGTAGCGGCTCAGGCGCCGAGCGCGAGCGGCTCGATCGCGCCGTCCGCGATCGTCCAACCGGCGAGCTCGTCTCGGGCGACGCAGTAGATCAGGTACGGCTTGCCCTGCCAGAGGCCGACGTTCTCGACGTCGGTGCGGCTCGGGCGCGGCGGGGACGAGATGTGCGAGTGGACGACGGCGAGCTCGTAGCCGTCGTCCTCGAGGAACCACAGCTCCGGGTCGACGTCGAGCTCGAAGCGGTACGGCGACGACGCCGCGTTGCGGCCGCGCTCGTAGCGCTCGGCGACGCCGCCGCGCAGCACGACCAGGCCGCAGGACTCGTTCGGCTGCTCCTCGCGGGCGTGGGCGGCGATCGCCTCCCGCACCTGCGGCGAGATCGTCACCACCAGAGCGTGCGCTCCATCGACTCCTCGACGTCGTCGGCGCCCCAGAAGTCGGCGGAGATGTACTTCCAGCCGCCGTCCGCGAGCACGCAGACGACGACGCCCTCGTCCAGCTCGGCCGCGAGCTTCTGCGCGACCGCCACGACTGCGCCGGCGCTCACGCCGGCGAAGATGCCCTCCTTCTCGAGCAGCTCCCGCACGGCGCGGACGGAGTCCTCGTTCGAGACGAGCACCTTCCGGTCGAGCTTGGCGACGTCGAGGATCGGTGGAACGTAGCCGTCGTCGAGCGAGCGCAGGCCCATCACCGGGTCCCCGGGCAGCGGCTCGGCGGCCGCGACGACGACATCCGGGAAGGTCTCGCGCAGCCTGTCGCCGGTGCCCATCAGCGTCCCGCCGGTGCCGAGGCCCGCGACGAGGACGTCGACGCGCTCGAGCGCCTCCGCGATCTCTGCGCCGGTGCCCTCGTAGTGGGCGCGCGGGTTCGCCTCGTTCGCGTACTGGAACGGCATGAAGTACTTCGGGTCGCGCTCCGCGATCTCGAGCGCGAGCCGCACCGCGCCGTTCGAGCCCTGGTCGGCCGGCGACTCGACGATCGTCGCGCCGTAGAGGCGCAGCAGCCTGCGCCGCTCCTCCGTCGCGTTCGCGGGCATCACGCAGGTCAGCGGGTAGCCCTTGAGCTTCGCGATCAGCGCGAGCGAGATGCCGGTATTGCCGGAGGTCGGCTCGAGCAGCTCGCGGCCGGGCTCCAGCTCGCCGGAGGCCTCGGCGGCCTCGATCATCGCCTTCGCGACGCGGTCCTTGATCGAGCCGGTCGGGTTCTGGCCCTCGAGCTTCGCGTAGATGCGCACGCCGGGCTTCGGCGAGAGGCGCGGGAGCTCGACGAGCGGCGTGTCGCCGACGAGCTCGAGCAGCGAGGAGGTGACCGCGAGCCTAGGCACCGCCGGCCATCGCAGGCAGCAGGATGACCGTCGCGCCCTCGCGGACCGGCGTCTCGATGCCGTCGAGCGTCCGCACGTCCTCGCCCTCGACGTAGACGTTCACGTACGGCGCGATGTCGCCGTCCTCGACGAGCTGCTTCTCGAGCCCGGGGAAGCGTGAGGTGAGGTCCTCGATGACCTCGCGCACGGTGCCGCCCTGGGCGGGCACCTGGCGCTCGCCGCCGACCTCGGCGCGCAGCGTGGGCGGGATGCGGACGGTCGTGCTCATGCGTGCGTAGGCCTCCCCTGACAGAACTCGACGTAATCGACGTACTCGGTGATCGTCGGCGTGTCGCCGCAGACGGGGCAGCTCGGGTCGCGGCGCAGCGTGACCTCGCTGAACTCGGTCGAGAGCGCGTCGAAGAGCAGCAGCCTGCCGACGAGAGGCTCGCCGATCCCGAGCGCCACCTTGATCGCCTCGCTCGCCTGCAGCGAGCCGATGATCCCGGGAAGCACGCCGAGGACGCCGCCCTCGGCGCAGCTCGGCGCCAGCTCCGGCGGCGGCGGCTGCGGGAACAGGCAGCGGTAGCACGGCCCCTCATGCGGGCGGAAGACGGTGACCTGGCCCTCGAAGCGGTAGATCGAGCCGTGGACGAGCGGGATGTCGTGCCAGACGGCCGCGTCGTTGAGGAGGTACCGGGTCGGGAAGTTGTCCGCGCCGTCGACGATCACGTCCCAGCCGTCGGCGAGGATCCGCTCGACGTTCTCGGAGGTGATCCGCTCCTTGTACGTGATCACGTTCACGTCCGGGTTGAGCGCCTCGAGCGTCCGCTTCGCCGAGTCCGCCTTCCACTCGCCGAGGGTCTCGGTCGAGTGCGCGATCTGGCGCTGGAGGTTCGAGGCGTCGACGCGGTCGTCGTCGACGATGCCGAGCGTCCCGACGCCCGCGGCGGCGAGGTAGAGGCCGGCCGGCGAGCCGAGGCCGCCCGCGCCGATCATCAGGATCCGCGAGTCGAGGAGCTTCTGCTGGCCCTCGTCGCCGACCTCCGGGATGAGGATGTGCCGGCTGTAGCGGGCGCGCTGCTCGCTCGTGAGCGTTCGCGGCAGCTGGGTCGGGAAGCCGTTGCGCTTCCAGTCGGTGTAGCCGCCGGCGAGGGAGACGACGTTCTCGTAGCCGAGCTCCTCCAGCGACTTCGTCGCGAACACCGAGCGGTTGCCGCCGGCGCAGTAGACGACGACCGGCCGCGCCTTGTCGGGAGCGACGGCCTCGATCCGCGACTCGAGGTTCCCGCGCGGGATGTGGACGGCGCCGGGGATGTGGCCCTCGTCCCACTCGTCCTGCTCGCGGACGTCGAGGAGCAGCGGCGGCGCCGGCGACTCGGCGAGGGCGCGAGCCTGGGCGGCGTCGACCTCCTCGATCTCGGC
>JAFAIV010000370.1 GCA_019236545.1 Actinomycetota bacterium
AGCATCCTCGGGATGGCAGCACGGTTTGCGAAGAAGACGCCGTCGAGGTTGATCGCGTGGACGCGGTGCCACTCCTCGTCGGGGACGTCGACGGTGTGGAGCGAGTCGCCGCCGACGCCGGCGCAGCAGACGAGGACGTCGAGACGCGGCAGCTCCGCGACCGCTGCGTTCAGCTGCGCCGAGTCCCGGACGTCCTGGCCGTTCGCCAGGTCGAAGACGTGCACGTCGGCGCCGCCCGCGCGCAGCCGCTCGACCGTCGCGGCGCCGATGCCGCTCGCGCCGCCCGTGACGAGCGCGACGCGGCCCGCGAAGTCGTAATGGTTCGCCACGAGGGCATTTCTATACCTTTTGCGAATCGTGCTGGATGCGAACCGCGACTACCCGCTCGGCACGCGTCGCCCCGACCTCCTAAGCTCGCCCACGGGCCGGCCGTTCCAGGAGCTCGCCCTCGGGGACGACGTCGACCGCGCCGACCTGCGCGCGACGCCGGAGACGCTCCGGTTGCAGGCCGAGGTGGCGCGCGGAGCGAGCCGCCCGCAGCTCGCGGACAACCTCGTTCGCGCCGCCGAGCTCGCGTCCATCCCGGACGACACGATCCTCGAGATCTACACCGCGCTCCGCCCGCGTCGCTCGACCGCGGCCGAGCTGGAGGCCTGGGCGACGCGGCTGGAGGAGCTCGGCGCCCCGTCGAACGCGGCCTTCGTCCGCGAGGCGGCGGCGGTCTACGCGGAGCGGGGGATCCTTGCCGTCTGAGCGCTCCGCCCGGTTCGAGCACCGCGAGGAACTCGAGCTCCGCCGCGAGCTGCTGATCGAGCCGCTCCCCGAGCTCGGCCTCGTCGCGATGGACGGCCCGAACGACCCCGCGCCGTCGCTCGTCGTCGAGGACGGCCGCGTGGTCGAGCTCGACGGCCGCCGCGAGCAGGATTGGGACGCGCTCGACTGGTTCGTCGCGCGCTACGGGATCGACCCCGAGGCGGCGGCCGAGGCAAGCGCGCTCTCGGACGACGAGCTGGCGCGGATGCTCGTGGACGTCGACGTCCCGCGCGAGCGGCTCGTCCGGCTCTCGCGCGGCCTTTCGCCCGCGCGGCTCGCGCGCGTCGTCGGGCTGCTCGACCCGGTCGAGCTGATGTTCGCGCTGAAGAAGCTCCGCGCACGGCGCGCGCCCGCGAACCAGGCGCACGTCACGAACCTGAAGGAGAACCCGGCGCTGCTCGCCGCCGACGCCGCCGAGGCCGCCGCCCGCGGCTTCGCCGAGATCGAGACGACGGTCGGCGTGTCGCGGTACGCGCCCCTGAACGCGCTCGCGATCCTGATCGGCTCCCAGACCGGCCGCCCCGGCGTCCTCACGCAGTGCGCGGTCGAGGAGCGGCTCAACCTCCGCCTCGCGTACCAGGGCCTCGTCACGTACGCGGAGACCCTCTCCGTCTACGGCACGGAGACGGTCTTCGTCGACGGCGACGACACGCCGTGGTCGAAGGCGTTCCTCGCGAGCGCGTACGCGTCGCGCGGGGTCAAGGTGCGCTTCACCTCCGGCGGCGGCTCGGAGGCGCTGATGGGCGAGTCCGAGGGCAAGTCGATGCTCTACCTCGAGGCGCGCTGCCTCTCGCTCGTGCGCGCCGCGGGCTCGCAGGGCGTCCAGAACGGCTCGATCTCGTGCGTCGCCCTCGTGCTCAGCGTGCCCGGCGGCACGCGCGAGATCCTGGCCGAGAACGTCCTCGCCGCCTGGCTCGACCTCGAGGTCGCGTCCGGCAACGACGCGATCGCGAGCCACTCGCAGATCCGCAAGACCGCGAAGCTCATGGGTCAGTTCCTGCCCGGGACGGACTTCGTCACGAGCGGCTACTCGCTGATGCCGCGCTACGACAACATGTTCGGCGGCGGCAACTACGACGCCGACGACCTCGAGGAGTGGCTGACGATCCAGCGCGACTGGCAGGTCGACGCGGGGATCGAGCCGGTCGACGAGCCGACGCTCCTGGCCGTGCGCGAGCGGGCGGCGCGGGCGGCGCAGGCGGTTTGGGAGGCGTTCGGCTTCCCGCCGATCACCGACGAGGAGGTCGAGCTCGCGGTCCGCTGCCAGGACTCGCGCGACCTGCCCGACCGCGACCGCGCGGCCGACGTGCTGGCGGCCGACCGGATGCTCGCGGAGCAGCTCTCCGGGCTCGACGTCGCCCGAGCCCTGGCCGACCGCGGCTTCGGCGACGTGGCGGAGGCGATCTTCGCGATGCAGAAGCAGCGGGTCGCCGCGGACTACCTTCAGACCTCGGCGATCGTCGGCCCGGACGGCGTCGTCGTCTCGGCCGTGAACGACCCGAACCGCTACGCCGGACCGGGCACGGGCTACGCGCTGGAGGGCGAGCGCTGGCAGCGCCTGCAGCGCCTGCCGTACACGGTCGACGCCCGCCTGCTCGGCGCGCCGGAGGGCGCGACGAAGGTGGTCGAGGAGCTCCATGTTTCCAATATGGGCAACGAACCGGACGAGGTCGTCGTCGCGGTCGGGCCGGCGTTCGGGGACGCGCTGACGGAGACGATCAACGGCCTGCCGCACGACGCCGTCCTCGCCGCGATCCTCGACGGCATCCGCGAGGAGGGCGGGACGCCGCGCGTCGTCCGGATCCGCCGCAGCTCCGACGTCGCCTTCATCGGCCACGACGGCGCGCTCCTCTCGGGCAGCGGCGTCGCGGTCGGACTCCAGTCGAAGGGCACCGCGCTCATCCATCGCGCCGACCTGCAGCCGCTCGACAACCTCGAGCTGTTCGGGATGGCGCCGTCGCTGACGCTCGAGTCGTATCGCCAGATCGGCCGCAACGCCGCCGGCTACGCGCTCGGCCGCGCGGTCGCGCCCGTGCCGACGGTGCTCGACAACTACGCGCGGGCGAAGCTGATCGTCCGCACGACGCTCCTGCACGCGCGCGAGACGGCCGAGGTCGACCGGCTCGCGCCGCCGGTCGACCTCGCGCCTGTCGCTGTCGGCGTCTAGCTACGCGCCGGGCTTGCCGGCGACGCCCCAGTGCTTCGGGGAGACGCCCTGGACGATGACCTGGATGTGGTCAGGTGAGGCGCCGGAGGACTCCGCCAGCGCCTTCGTCATCGCCTCGATGATCCTGGGGACCGACTCCTCGGTCACCCGCGAGTCGTAGAGCTTCACGTCCACCCACGGCATCTCAGTCTCCTCCTTCGTCCCAGGGCTTTCCGTTGCGACCCCAGCGGTGGGCGTCGTGGCCCTCCACGATCACCCACGTGTGCGACTTCAGCTCGGGCGCCTCGAGCACCTCGAGCAGCGTCTCGGTCATCCGGTCGATGAGCTTGGACTCGAGCTCCGGGGTGAGCCGGCGCTCGAACAGCTCGACGCGAACGAGCGGCATGGCTCAGCGCTCCACGTGGGTCGAGCCGCCGTCCGGGCCGAGCACGAGGTCGCGGTCCTTGTCCGGCACGTGGTCGAGCGGCACCGGGGCGAGCGCCTCCATGAACGTCACGCCGCCCTCCGAGTAGAGCTTGTGGTGCAGGCCGCGGTTCACGACGACGACGTCGCCGGGGCGGAGCGTCTTCGTCTCGTCCTCGATCGTCATCTCGACCTCGCCCTCGATCACGAGCATGACCTGCTCCGAGTGCTCGTGCGCGTGCCACGGCACCTGCTTGCCGGGCTCGTACTGCACGCGGCAGAGGAGCACCTGCTCGCCGCCGATCGCGTGGAGCCGGACTCCTTCGACGAACTCGAAGGAGTCCACTCCGTTCCACGTCCCGAAGGGGCTGGGCCTAAGGCTCGACACCCCAGTACCCCTCCCCGCCGTTCGACGAGACCGTCCGCACGGACAGCTGCTCGTCGAAGATCACGCGCTTGCCGTCGCGCCGCGGCTCGGCCTTCGCCTTCAGCGCCGCGAGAACGCGGTCCGGCGTCGCCGGCATCTCCGTCACCCACACGCCGACCGCGTCGTGGATCGCGTTCGCGATCGCCGGCGGCTGCGCGTTGTTCGCCATCTCGCCGATCGCCTTCGCCCCGAACGGGCCGTCGGCGGACGGGTTCTCGATGATGACGTTGTCGAGCTCCGGCAGGTCGGCGAACGCCGGCCCGAGATACGCGCCGAACTCGCCCCCGCGATGGTCGACCGACGGGTAGTACGGGTAGCTGTTCTCCAGCAGCCCGAGCCCGAGGCCCATGATCGCGCCGCCCTCGATCTGGCCCTCGACGAGCAGCGGGTTGATCGCCCGGCCGACGTCGTAGACCTGGACCATCTTCAGGACGGTCACCTCGCCCGTCTCGTCGTCCACCTCGACGTCGGCGACGCAGGCCGCGTACGAGATCGCCGAGTGCGGCTCGATCTCCACCTGGCCGGTCGCGTCGTCGACGTCGGCGAACGGCTTGAGCGCCGTCGAGGAGCCGCTGATCAGCTCGCCGTAGTTGTACGTCGCCGCGCCGGCGACGTCCGCCACGCCGATCTTCTTCTGCGGCGAGCCCTTCGCCAGCACCTCGCCGTCGGCGATCTCGAGGTCGGACGGGTCGATCTCCAGCTCCTTCGACGCGATGTCGAGGATCCGCTCCCGCACCCGCTCGGCCGCGAGACGCACGGCGTTGCCGCCGATGAACGTGCCGCGCGACGCGAACGTGCCCGTGCAGACCGCGGAGGAGTCGGTGTTCGTGTTGTCCATCGTCACCCAGTCGTAGGGCACGCCGAGCGTGTCCGCGACGATCTGCGTGTGGACGGTCTTCGAGCCCTGGCCGATGTCGACCGTCCCCGAGAAGACGTCGACGCGGCCGTCCGGCTTCAGCTTGATCCAGGCCTGCGACGGGTCGCCGTTCTGGTTCATGCCGGTCGGGTACTCGATGGTCGCGAAGCCGCGACCCCGGTGCTTCGCCATCAGTGACCACCCCCGTTGAGCTCGGACAGGTTCTGCTGTGCGGCGAGATGCTCCGGGAGGAGATCGCCGCCGCGCGGGTCGGACGTCATCGCGCGGTACTCGGCGGGGAGCTCGATCCCGACCCGCTCCGCCGCGGCCAGCGTCACCGGCACGGTGGACGGGTCCTTGAGCGTGACGCCGTTCCCGGTCGTGTCGCCGACGCGGTTCGCGTTCTTCAGCCGCAGCTCCCACGGGTCCATCCCGATCGCTTCGGCGACGCGGTTCAGGTGCGTCTCCACCGCGAACGAGACCGACGTCACGCCGAAGCCGCGCATCGCGGTCGTCGGCACGCGGTTCGTGAACGCGACGAAGCCGTCGAAGCGGAGGTTCGGGATCGTGTACGCGCCCGAGTGGTGGAACGCGTGCTTCGTGAGGCCGTACGGCGAGAAGCGCGCGTACGCGCCCGCGTCGTGGATCGTCAGCGTGCGGCGGCCGAGGATCCAGCCGTCGCTCGTGACCGCGTCCGCGAGCTCGATGTGCCACGGCGCCCGGGTCGAGGAGCAGAGCATCTCCTCCTCGCGCGTCCAGCGCCACTTCACCGGGCGGCGGGCCTTGAGGGCGAGCAGGCAGCAGATCGTGTCCGTCGCCGTGTCGACCTTGCCGCCGAAGCCGCCGCCGACGGTGCCGCCGACGAACTTCAGCCGG
The DNA here is from genome assembly GCA_019236545.1 of Actinomycetota bacterium. Classification (GTDB taxonomy): domain Bacteria; phylum Actinomycetota; class Thermoleophilia; order Gaiellales; family Gaiellaceae; genus Palsa-739. Next base: position 5,542 of record JAFAIV010000370.1, read on the forward strand.
TTGAGCGGCCACTGCAGGTGCGCCGCGACGACGCCCATCGAGAAGTACATCGCCTGCGTGCAGGAGTAGACGGTCAGACGGCCGTCCGGCTCGGGCACGACGGTGCAGACCTGCGTCTCGAGCGGCAGCTGCTCGATCGCCTGCGGGCGGTAGACGCCCTCGACGATCACGTCGGCCTTCTCGAATGCCCAGTCGATGTTCCCCTTGCGGACGCGCCGGTGGTTGTAGCTCCCGTAGTGCGGATAGACGTTGCCCCAGTGGTGGATCTGCGGGGCGTCCGGGTCGAGCGCCTTGCGGATGTCGAACAGCGCCGGCTTCTCCTCGTAGGAGACCTCGATCGCCTCGACCGCCGCCTGCGCCGCCGCCTCGGACTCCGCCGCGACCGCCGCGATCGGCTGGCCGAGGTAGCGGACGTCCTCCGCGGCGAGCAGCGGCTCGTCGCCCGGGACGCCGAGCGCCTCGAGGTGCCCGTAGACGTTCCGCGGGATGTCCTCGTGCGTGACGATCGCGTGGACGCCGGGCATCGCCGCGGCCTTCGAGACGTCGAGGCGCGTGATCGCCGCGTGGTGGTGCGGCGAGCGGAGGGCCTTCACCCAGAGGGTCTTGCCGACCCTGACGTCGTCGACGAAGCGCGTGCGGCCGGTGACGTGGCCGACGCCGTCGTAGCGGGGGAGACGTGCGCCGACGGCCTTCATGCCGGGCTCCCGTGGACTTCGACGCTCGGCTCGCCGGCCTCGCTGACCGGCAGGTCCTGGACGTCGCCGACCTCGCCGCGCGAGGCGGCCATGACGGCGTCGACGATCTTGACGTAGCCGGTGCAGCGGCAGTAGTGGCCGCCGAGCGCCTCGAGCACCTCGTCGCGCTCGACCGGCCCGCCCTTGCGGTCGATCAGGGCCGTGGCGGCCATGATCATCCCCGGCGTGCAGAAGCCGCACTGGGCGGCGTACTTCTCGTAGAACGCCGCCTGCACGGGCGAGAGGCGCTCCGGCTCGCCGACGCCCTCGAGCGTCGTGATCGACGCGCCGTCCACCGCCGCCACGGGCGTGAGGCACGAGCGCCGCGGCTCGCCGTCGACGAGCACGGTGCAGGTGCCGCAGCCGCCCTGCTGGCAGCCCGCCTTCGGGCTCGTCACGTCGAGCTCGTCGCGGAGGACGTGCAGCAGCGGCGTGAGCGGCGGGCTCGAGATCTCGCTCTCGATGCCGTTCACGGTGAGTCTCATTCGGTCTCCAGTCGGTCGAGTGCCTCCCGAACGAGGAGGGGAAGGATCTGGCGGCGGTACTCAGCCGTCGCGACGGCGTCGTCCACCGGGTCGACGTCCTCGAGGACGTCCTGCGGGTCGCGCGAGGCCTCGACCGAGCGGCAGCGAACCGCCGTCGGGCCGACGCCCGCCACCGCGACGCGCAGCTCGCCGTCCCGCTCGGCGATCGCGACGTTCGCGATCGCGTACGAGTGGGCGTGCTTTCGCCGCTTGCCGGAGGCGCCGGACTTGCGGGCTGCGTCGACGTCGATCTCGATCTCGAGGACGAGGCGGCCGCTGCGGTCGCCGGAGAGGAAGTCCTCCACCGCCTCGGTGCGCTCGCCGCCCTTCCCCGCCGAGCGGACGCGGGCGCCGAGGGCGATCAGCGCCGCCCCGAGGTCGCCACGCTGGGACTCGCGGCCGGGCGGCGCGCAGATGTTGCCGCCGATGGTCGCGCTCTGCCTCACCTCGTAGTCGGCGACGTGTGTCGCGTAGATCGAGAGAAGCCAGGGCACCGGCCCGTCGACGAGCGCCGCGACCGGGGTCATCGCCCCGATCCGGATCACGCCGCCGTCGGAGCGGATGCCGGAGAGCCCGCTCGCGTGCAGGAGCAGCGCGCGCTCGGGCCGGATTCGGCCCGAGGCGAGCTCGGGCATGAGGATCGTGCCACCGGCGAAGACGGTTATTCCCTCCCCGTCGCCGTACAGGGTCGCCGCTTCGTCAGCGGACTGCGGGATCAGCACCTGGGGAGCCATGCCGGCGATGCTACCTCGCTTTCGAATCACAAAAGATGACTACTCGCTCGGGTACCCTCTCGCCGTGCCGATCGGGTCGATCGACGAGCTCGAGAGCGCGCTCGCGCGTGTTTCCTACCTGCCCGACCGGGGTTTGGCAACCGCGCTGTACCTCTCGCTGACCCTGGAGAAGCCGCTGCTGCTCGAGGGCGAGGCCGGCGTCGGCAAGACCGCGGCCGCCAAGGCGATCGCCGCGGCGCTCGATGTCCCGCTGATCCGGCTCCAGTGCTACGAGGGCCTCGACGTCGCCCACGCGGTCTACGAGTGGAACTACTCGCGCCAGCTCCTGCACATCCGCGCGGCGCAGGAGGGGACGGTCGAGGAGGCCGAGCTGTTCGGGCGCGACTTCCTGATCCGCCGCCCGCTGCTCGAGGCGATCGAGTCGGAGTCGCAGGTGCTGCTCTTGATCGACGAGGTCGACCGCGCGGACGAGGAGTTCGAGGCGTTCCTGCTCGAGATCCTCTCCGACTTCCAGATCACGATCCCAGAGCTCGGGACGATCCAGGCGCGGCAGCGGCCGTACGTCATCCTCACCTCGAACCGGACGCGCGAGCTGCACGACGCGCTCAAGCGCCGCTGCCTCTACCACTGGATCGACCACCCGTCGCTCGAGCGCGAGGTCGAGATCGTCCGCGTTCACGTGCCGGGCGTGCCGGAGCGGCTCGCCGAGGAAGCGGCGCGGTTCGCGGCGCAGCTGCGCGAGCTCGACCTGCAGAAGCCGCCGGGGATCGCGGAGACGATCGACTGGGTGCAGGCGCTGACCGCCCTCGGCCAGCAGGAGCTCGACGTCGAGCACGTCGGCGCGACGCTCGGGTCGCTCCTCAAGTACCACGAGGATCTGCTCGCGATCCGCGACGAGACGCTGGCGGGGCTCGTCGCGTCCAGTCGCGGCTGATGGCCGACGCGGTCGTCCGGCACATCGTCACCTTCGGCCGCGTCCTGCGCGAGGCCGGGCTCGAGGTCGGGCCGGGGCGGATCCAGGACGCGCTGCGCGGCCTCGACGCCGTCCAGCTCGAGCGCAGCGACGACGTCTACTGGACGCTGCGGCAGACGCTCGTCTCGCGGATGGAGGACCTCGACGCGTTCGACCGCGCGTTCGAGGCGTGGTTCCTCCGCGCGCCGGTGAAGCCGTCGCCGCGGCCGGTCGAGAAGGC
>JAFAIV010000381.1 GCA_019236545.1 Actinomycetota bacterium
AAGTCGAGCGGCACCTCCGTCCCCCAGTCGAGCGGCATCTCGGCCTGTGCGGGGTCGTTGCCGCCGTAGGACACGCCGAGGATCGGCAGGCCGGAGCCGAGCAGCGCGGCGGCGGTGCCGCGGTCGGTCTCCCACTCCCCCACGCGCCCGGCCGTGACGACCGCGAAGTGCCCCTCGACGTGGACGTTGTGCGGCGTGACGACGACGGCGACGTCCGGCGCCGCGGCGGCGAAGCGGCGGCCGAGCTCCTCCATCGCGGCGCGCAGCGCCGGGTCGAGGTCCATGTCCCCGTGCGGCGCGATGCACGCGAACGCGATCACGCGAGCGAGGCGATCCGCTCCACGAGCAGCTCGAGGAACCGCGGCGCGTCGATGTCCAGACCGACGTCCGCGTTCGCCTCGCGCTGCGTCACGCCGCGGAGGTCGACGACGGTGCGGCCGTCGCAGAAGTCGGACGCGGTCTCGACGGCGACGTTCGCGTGACGCGTCTCGACGAGCGTCGGATCGATCACCTGCGCGACCGCGACGGCGTCGTGGATCGGCGAGCCGTCGAAGCGGTACGAGCGCTCGTGGAAGAGCTGGAAGAAGTCGGAGAGCTCGGCCACGAACGTCCCGGCGCGGCCGGCGCCGCGCAGGCGGTCGGCGTGCGCGCGCGTGAAGAGCGCCTTGTGGGTGACGTCGAGGCCGATCATCGTGATCGGGATCCCGCTCGCGAAGACGAGGGCGCAGGCCTCCGGGTCGACGTAGGCGTTGAACTCGGCGGCCGGCGTGATGTTCCCCTCGGCGATCGCGCCGCCCATCCAGACGATCCGGTCCGGGCGCGCGTCCGGGTGCCGCTGGAGCATCAGCGCGACGTTGGTCAGCGGCCCCGTCGGGACCAGGACGACGCCGGGCTCGATCACCTCGGCGAGGAAGTCGGCAGCGTGCGCGTCGACCGGCCGCTGTGAGACCTCCGGCAGCTCCGGTCCGTCGAGGCCGCTGACGCCGTGGACGTGCGCCGCCGTGTGGAGCTCGCGGCGGAGCGGGGCGTCGGCGCCCGCCGCGACGGGGATGTCGGTTCGGCCGGCGACCTCGAGGACGACGAGCGCGTTGCGGGTCGTCTTGTCGAGCGTCTGGTTGCCGGCGACGGTCGTGAGGGCGCGCACCTCGAGCTCCGGCGAGGCGAGGGCGAGCAGGATCGCCATCGCGTCGTCGTGGCCGGGGTCGCAGTCGATGACGATCGGGACGGTCACAGGAGCGAGTCCACCTCCTCGGCGGTCGGGAGCGAGGTCTGGGCGCCGAGCTTCGAGGCGGCGAGCGCGCCCGCGACGCAGGCGCGGCGGAGCGCCTCCTCGCGCCGGCGGCCCTCGAGGAGGGAGACGACGAAGCAGGCGGTGAACGCGTCGCCGGCCGCGGTGCCGTCCACGGCGTCGACCCGCGGCGGAGCCGCTCGCGCGACCTCGGCCCCGCCCTCGAGCAGCACCGCTCCTTCGGCCCCGAGCGTCAGGCAGACCGTCCCGCCGCGCGGCCCGAGCGCCTCGAGCTCGTAGCGGTTGACGATCGTGACGTCCGCCTCCGGCGCCGGGCCGCGCGCGGGCGCGGCGTTGAGGAAGAACCGCGGCGCGAGCTCGGCGGCGCGCGCGACGGTCTCGGCCGGGATCTCCTGCTGGGCGAGGACGCCGTCCACCTCGGGCAGGACGACGTCGTCCGGGCCGAGCTCGAGGTTGGCGCCGGGGGCGACGACGATCTCGTTCTCACCGCCGGCGTCGACCGTGATCAGCGCGACGCCGGTCGGCGCGGACGTGCGACGGACGCGCGACAGGTCCACCCCGCCCGCCTCGAGCTCGCTCAGCGCGGCGGACGCGAACTCGTCCTCGCCGACGCAGCCGATGAGCGAGACCTGCGCGCCGAGGCGCGCCGCCGCGAGCGCCTGGTTCGCGCCCTTGCCGCCCGGCACGCGGGAGAAGACGCCGCCCGTGACGGTCTCCCCGGGCCGCGGCAGCCGTTCGGCGCGGACGACGAGGTCGAGGTTGATCGAGCCGACGACCACCACGCGCACCACCGGGCGAGCCTATCCGTGTGTGACGGCGGCGGAGACGGGCATCGGGACTGCCGTGAGCACGAGCGAGGAGCGGCGCGCCCGGAACGAGGCGATCTTCCGCCAGGCCAACGAGGCGATCCGGCGGGCGCAGGACCGCCTGCGGCCGATGCTGCCGCGGGTGCCGTTCATCTGCGAGTGCCCGGACACGTCCTGCCGGCAGCTCATCCGCCTCCCCCTCGACCGGTACGAGGCCGTCCGCGGCCACGCCGAGCGCTTCATCGTCCTCCCCGGCCACGAGGACGGCGCCACCGTTGTCGACCGCGGCGAGGAGTGGTGCGTCATCGAGAAGGACGGGCGCGAGGGCGAGATCGCGCGGCAGACGGACCCGCGCGGCGAAGCGGCGTGAGCGACGAGGAGCGCGTCCGCCAAGCGGTCTTGAGCGAGACGCTGTTCCGCGAGGTCAACGAGCGCATCGACGAGCTCCAGCGCGGCTTCGGCTCCGGGTCGGCGACGATCCAGGTCGTGTGCGAGTGCGGCAACCCGGCCTGCACAGACCAGATCGACGTCGGGCTCCCGCTCTACGAGCGCGTCCGGAGCGACGGCACGCTGTTCATCGTCCGCCCCGGCCACGAGGACCCCTCCGTCGAGGACGTCGTCGAGCCGGCCGAGGAGTGGAACGTCGTCCGCAAGCACCCCGGGCTGCCGGCCGACGTCGCCGAGGCGACCGACCCGCGCGGCGTCTAGTACGCGAGCGCGCGGAGGTCGTCGAGGCAGCGGCCGAGCAGGTTCTCGCGCAGGTCGAAGAGCCCTGCCCACAGGGAGGCGCGCTCCGGCGCGGCGTCGATCTGCGCGGCCATCGTCAGCCCCTCGAGCGCGCGCACGAGCACTGCGAGCTCGAGATACGACTGCGCCACGCGCGCGGGAGCGGCCGCGACGCCGGCGCGCGTGAGCACAGGCTCCCAGTCGACGAGTTCCGCCTGTCCCGGCTGGCCGTACCAGGACCGGCCCTCCGCGACGTCCGCCTCCAGCTCGAGCAGGTAGCGCTGGAGCGGCCGCTCGAGGCCGGTGAGCGCGGTCTCGACCCGCTCGGCCGCCCGGCGCAGCGCGGCCTGGCGTCCTCCCGGCGTCGGGGGCTGCGCGTCGCCGCGGGCCCAGCGCTCGAGCAGGCGGCAGAACGCGAGCGCGGCGGTTTCGCACGCTCGCAGCTGCCGGATCAGACGCGCCGCCGTTGCCTCCTCGGCGGCGCACTCCTCGATCACGTCGGCCCAGGACGGGAACGGGCTGACCTGCTGCTCGCTCATACCTCGACGATCACCGGCAGCACCATCGGCCGCCGGCGCGTGCGGTCGTAGACGACGCCGCCGAGCGCGTCGTGCAGGTGCTCCTGGAGGAGCTTGATCTCGGTGACGTCGTCGTCCAACAGCTCTCCCAGTACCCGCGCTGCCTCGGCGCGAAGCTCGTCCATCAGCGGCTCGGCGCCCTCGCCGAACCCGCGCGCGATCAGCTCCGGCGCCGCCGTGAGACCGCCGCCGTTCTGCGACGCGAGCGTCGCCACGACGATCAGGACGCCGTCCTCCGCCAGCCGCCGCCGGTCGCGCAGCGCGACGTCGTGGACGTCGCCCACGCCGAGCCCGTCGACGAAGGTGACGCCGGCCTCGACCTCGCCGACGATCCGCGGGACGCCGTCCGCGAGCTCGACCACGCTGCCGTTCTCCGCGAGGACGATCCGGTCCTCCGGGACGCCGCCCTCGCGGGCGATCTGCGCGTGCGCAGCCAACATCCGGAACTCGCCGTGGACGGGCATGACGGCCCGCGGCCGCAGGAGGCCGATGATCGTGCGCAGCTCCTCGGCGCGGCCGTGGCCGGAGACGTGCACGGGCGCGTTGTCCTCGTGCAGCACCTCGGCGCCCATCTTCGCCAGGCGGTTGATCGCGTCGTGGACGCGCAGCTCGTTCCCCGGGATCGGCTTCGCCGAGATGATCACCGTGTCGCCGCGTTCGACCGCGACGTTCGGGTGGTCGTTGTAGGCGATCCGCGTCATGGCCGACATCGGCTCACCCTGGCTGCCCGTGCAGAGGATCAGCTGCTGCTCCGGCGGGAGCTCGGCGAGCTCGTGCGGGCGCATGATCATGTCCTCCGGCACGTCCATGTAGCCGAGGTTGCGGGCGATGTTCGCGTTCTTGCGCATCGAGCGGCCGACGAAGGCGACCTTGCGGTTCGCGTCGACCGCGACGTCGATCGCCTGCTGCATCCGGTGGACGTTCGAGGCGAACGACGAGACGAGGATGCGGCCGCGGCGCTGCGGGATGATCTGGCGGAAGGCCTCGCCGACGACGCGCTCGGACGGCGTGAAGCCGGCGCGCTCGGCGTTCGTGGAGTCGCCGAGCAGCAGGTCGACGCCGCGGTTGCCGACCTCGGCGAGCTTGCCGACGTCGGTGCGCTGGCCGTCGACCGGAGTGTGGTCGAGCTTGTAGTCGCCCGTGTGGACGATCCGGCCGCCGGGCGACTCGACGACGACGGCCGCCGCGTCCGGGATCGAGTGCGCCATGCGGATGAGCTCGACGCGGAACGGGCCGAGCTGGACAGGGTCGTCGCCGGGCGCCATCTCCTGCAGCTCCGCCTCGCGCAGGAGGCCGTGCTCGTCGAGCTTCGACTTGACGAGGCCGAGCGTGAGGCGCGTCGCGATCACGAGCGGGACGCGCACCTCGCGCATCAGGTACGGCAGCGCGCCGACGTGGTCCTCGTGCCCATGGGTGAGGACGACGGCGCGGATCATCTCCTCGCGGTCGGCGAGGTACGAGAAGTCGGGCAGGACGAGGTCGACGCCGAGATGCTCGTCGCGCGGGAACGCGAGGCCGGCGTCGACGACGACGATCGAGCCGTCCGCCTCGTAGACGGTCATGTTCTT
>JAFAIV010000034.1 GCA_019236545.1 Actinomycetota bacterium
ACGAGCAGCGCCTCGACCGGCGCGTTCCGGCACGGGAAGGCGAGCGCGCGGTCGCCCGGCGTCTCCGGCCCCAGCCCGGCGTCGTGGAGCAGCTCGATCGACGGCTCGCGCAGCCGGCCCTTCGACGGCACGGCGATCCTCATGCGCGCTTCTGCCGTCGCTTCAGCGCCAGTCTGTACCCGCCCTCGCCGTTCCGCAGCCACTGCGCCACGCGCGTCACCGTCGTCGTCGAGGCGTGCGCCCGCTTCGCCACCTCGACGTACGGCAGCCCCTGGTCCAGGAGCTGCGCCACCTGCCAGCGGTGCGCCATCGCGTCCAGCTCCGAGATCGTGCAGAGGTCTCGCAGGAAGGCCTGCGCCTCCTCGGGCGTCTTCAGGGACGCGACCGCCTGGAAGAGCTCGTCCCAATGTCGCCCCTCGTCCGTCCACGTTGCCATCGTGTTAGCATGGTAACACGTTGAGTCAAGGCTTCGCCGTCATCCCCGCCGTGGACGTCCTGGACGGCCGCGCCGTCCGCCTCCACCGCGGCGACTACGGCGACGTCGCGGCGGAGGCGGGCGACCCGTTCGAGCTGATCCGGCGGGCGGCGGCTCGCGAGCCGGCCTTCGTCCACGTCGTCGCCCTCGGCGCGGCGCGGGACGGCGGCGCGCCGCTCGACCTCGCGCGGCGCGCGGTCGCGGCGGCGGCGCCAGTGCCGGTGCAGCTCGGCGGCGGGGTGCGCTCGGTCGCGGACGCGGTCGCGCTCGCGGACGCCGGCGTCGCGCGCGTGATGATCGGCACCGCCGCGTTCGGGGAGATCCCGCTGCGCGAGTTCGTCGACGCGCTCGGCGAGCGTCTCGTCGTGGCGGTCGACGTCGCCGACGGCGTCGTGCGCACCGCGGGCTGGCTCGGCGACTCGGGGCTCACCACGGCGGCCGCGCTCGAACGCTGCACGGACGCCGGGGTCGAGAACGTCCTCTGCACCGCGATCGCCCGCGACGGGACGCTCTCCGGGCCCGATCTCGACCTGCTACGCGAGGCGCGGAACCACTATTCCGGCTCGATCCTCGCGGCGGGCGGAATCCGCGACGAGGCCGACGTCGAGGCCGTGCGGGCCCTCGGCCTGCAGGGCGTCGTGGTCGGGAGGGCATGGCTCGAATGGACCAGTCCCGACTGAACGTGAGCGCAACCTTCCTCTAACCCCATCCTCACCTCGCAGGCGGAGACTGCAGGGTGATCGACCGGGGCGGACCGCCTGCCCCGCCCCGGTCGTCATTCCCTTCCGAGCAGCAGCACCAGCAGCGCCTTCTGCACGTGGAGGCGGTTGCCGGCCTCGTCCCAGATCGCGCTGCGGTCGCCGTAGAGCACGTCGGCGGTGATCTCCTCGCCCGGGTGCGCGGGGAGGCAGTGGAGGACGAATGCGTCCGGCGCCGCGAGCCCGAGCAGGTCGCGGTCGAGCCGGTACGGCTCGAGGTCGCGCAGGCGCTTGACGCTCTCGTGCTCCTGGCCCATCGAGATCCACGTGTCGGTGACGACGACGTCCGCGCCCTCGACGGCCTCGCGCGCGTCGCGGACGGTCTCGACGCCGGGCGCCTCGTAGCCGGGCGGGCTCGCGGCGACGACCTGGTAGCCGAGGAGGTCGCCGAGCGACGCGAGCGAGACGAGGACGTTCGAGCCGTCGCCGACCCACGCGACGCGCGCGCCGTCGAGCGAGCCGAGCCGGTCGCGCATCGTCAGCGCGTCCGCGAGCGCCTGGCACGGGTGCTCCTCCGCGGTCAGCGCGTTGATCACCGGGATCGTCGCCCACTCGGCCCACGCCTCGAGCTCCTCGTGCTCGTGCGTCCGCACGGCGAGCACGTCGAGGTAGCGCGAGAAGACGCGCGCCGTGTCCGGGAGCGACTCGCCGCGGGAGAGCTGGAGCTCCTCGGGCGTCAGCGTCGCCGCGGACCCGCCGAGCTGCGTCATCCCGGCGATGAACGAGACGCGCGTGCGAGTCGAGTGCTTCGAGAAGTAGAGGCCGAGCGTCGCGCCGGGCAGGAGCGGCTGCTTCGGGCGCTCGCGCAGCTCGACCGCGAGGTCGAGGATCGCCTCCGCCTCCTCGGG
>JAFAIV010000047.1 GCA_019236545.1 Actinomycetota bacterium
GGGCTCGCGGTGGCAGACGTCGGCGAGGCCGGCCGCGCGCTTGACCGACTCGCTCGTGAGGGACGGGCCGGGGTTCAGCAGGACGAGCCGCCGCTGCGATCCCTCCGGCCCCCAGCGCTCGGCGACGAGCGACTCGACCTCGTCCTCCGCGGCGACGACGACGTCGGGCGCCGCGTGCGCGAGCGAGCCGACGCCCACGATCGCGCCCGCGCCCGCGGCGCGCGCGACCGCGACGTGCTCCGGCGCCGTGCAGACGACGCCGACCTGCCTGACGTCCGCGACGTCCGCCGCGCGCATCGCGTCGAAGACCTCGAAGACGTCGCCCGGCCCCGAGAGCCAGAGTCGGATGACGGCCCCTTCGGCGAGCTCAGCGACGGTCGCCATCGAGCCCCGTCCCGATCACGCGCGCCGCGTGGCGCGAGCCGCTGCTGTTCTCGAGCACGAACGAGACCGCCTCGCCGACGTAGCGGTCGTCCGCCCATTCGAGCGGCACGCCCTCCGGCGACGTCGTCCGCCGCACCTGGCGGAGCAGCGGCGTCCCCGGCTCCACGCCGAGGAGCTCCGCGTCGTCGTCGTCCGCGGCGACGGCCGAGACCCAGTGCCGCGCCTGCGCGAAGACGACGCCCTGCTCGGCGAGGCGCGCGTAGATCGACTCGGCCTCGAGGTCGATCGTCGCGACGAGCCGGCCTACCGGCTCGACGAAGGTCGTGCGCTCGACCATCACCGGCGTCGTTCCGAGCATGCGGACGCGGACGAGCCAGAAGACGGGATCGCCCTCGCCGAGGTCGAGATGCTGCGCGTCGGTCGCGTCGGCGTAGCGGCGCGAGAGCTCGACGACGCGGCCGGACGGATCCTCGCCGAGCGAGCGCGCCCAGGCCGAGAAGCTCAAGAGCTCGGAGAAGCTCTGCGAGCGCGGCTCGGCGAGGACGACACCCCGCGCGCCCTTTCGCGACGCGATCACGCCCTCGGCGCGGAGCGTCGCGAGCGCGTGCCGGACGGTGCCCCGGGAGGCGCCGAACTCCTCCATCAGCTCGCGCTCGGAGGGGAGCTGGTCGCCGCGCGTGTAGACGCCCGAGCGGATCGCGCGGCGGAGCGCGTCCGCGATGCGGCGGTGCAGCGGCGGTTGGGCCGTGAGCGTCGACATGTCCGGACAGGCTGCGGCACACCGCCGCACGCGGAGCCTAGAACGCGCTGCAGACGAGGGTCAACCTGTTCAGACAGGTCTGCGCAACCTTTTCTCCGGACCGACCTCGTCCTGTAACCCAACTTCGCGGAGGGCCGCCGTAGCGTCACCGCGTCGGATCCCAAAGGGAGGAGAAAAGAGCAATGAAGACGACTCGTCTCGTCGTCCTCGCCGCGGCTGTCGCGGCTCTCGCGGTCACGGTTGCCGCGGGCGCGTCGGCCGCGCGGAAGGTGTCGTCGTGCCCGAACGGCCAGGTCAACTTCGGCGTCGAGCCGTACGACACCGGCGCGAAGTTCACGGCGGCGTATCAGTCGCTGACGAAGATCCTGTCCGAGAACCTCGGCTGCCCGGTGAAGCTCGTCGTCACGAGCAACTACACCGCCGAAGTCGAGGCGATGCGGGCCAAGAAGCTCGACGTCGCCGAGTTCGGGCCGTTGGGCTACATCTTCGCCCACCAGCTCGCCAAGGCGCAGCCCGTCGCCGTCTTCGCGACGAAGGACAAGAAGCCGGTCACGTACACGGCGGCGATCTGGGTGCCGACGAACTCGACGATCACGTCGGTCGCCGGCCTCAAGGGCCATACGCTGGCGCTGTCGGATCCCGCGTCGACCTCGGGCAACCTGCTCCCGCTCTACGCGATGGAGAAGGCGGGCCTGAACCCGACGAAGGACGTCTCGATCAAGTACGCCGGCGGCCACCCGCAGTCGCTGCTCGCGCTCACGAACGGCCAGGTGGACGCGGCCGAGGTGAACAGCCAGCAGCAGGCGACGGCCACCGCGGCCGGGCAGTTCGACACCACGAAGTTCAAGGTGCTCTGGCGCTCGGATCCGCTCCCGAACGACCCGATCACCGTGCGCGGCGACCTTCCGGCGGCCTTCCAGGCGGCCGTGAAGGCGGCGCTGCTGAAGATGACGCCGACGCAGCTCACGCTCGTCGACACGGAGCTCGGCGTCGACTCGGGCCCGATGATCGCGGCGACCGACTCGATGTTCAAGACGATCCGCGACGTCGTCAGCATCGAGCACCTGAAGATCAGCCAGATCGGCTGAGCGAGTGAGCGCCGATCCGGTCACCTCCTCGAGTGCGTCGTTCTCCTTCACGACGCGACCGGAAGGCGCATCACCGGCGCTGGCCGTCCGCGGGCTCCGCAAGAGCTTTGCGGACGGCCGGCCGGTGCTGAAGGGCGTCGACCTCGACGTCTGGCCCGGCGAGCTCTGCGTCGTGCTCGGCGCGAACGGAAGCGGGAAGTCGACGATGCTGCGCTGCGCTATCCGGCTGATCGAGCCGGACGAGGGCAGCGTCGAGCTCTGCGGCCGCCAGCTCGTCGGCGCCCGCGGCCGCGACCTCCGCGAGGCCAGGCGCAAGGCCGCGATGGTCTTCCAGCAGGTGCTGCTCGTGCGCCGCCGGTCCGCGATCGAGAACGTCGCCTACGGCGCGCTCGGGGAGCTTCCGCTGTCCCGGTCGATCTCGAGCCGCCTCTTCCCGGACGAGGTCGCCGCCCGCGCGCACGAGTCGCTCGCGCGCGTCGGCCTCCCGGACGTCGCGTACAAGCGCGCCGACCAGCTCTCGGGCGGCCAGGCGCAGCGCGTCGCGATCGCGCGCGCGCTCTGCCAGCGCGCCGAGGTCGTCCTCGCCGACGAGCCCGTCGCGAGCCTCGACCCGCGCGCCGCCGAGGACGTCCTCGTCCTGCTCGGCGAGATCGCCCGCGTCGAGGGGCTCGCCGTCCTGACCGTCCTCCACCAGCCCGACCTCGCGTTCTCGTACGCCGACCGGATCGTCGGCATCAAGTCGGGCGAGATCGTCTTCGACGCCCCGCCGACCGCGCTCGAGCGCGACCAGGTGAACGCGCTCTACGACGGGGAGGTGCGGTGATCGCCTCGCCGTCCCTCGCGCGGGCGCGCTCGCTGCGCCCGAACCGCACGCTGCGCGAACGCGCGACGACGCTCGGGATCGGGGCGGCCGTCCTCGGCCTGCTCGGCTGGGCGTGGCACGACACCGGCGCCTCGATCCCGCAGCTCGTCGACGGGATCGGCAACACGTACCGGCTCATCGTCCGCGCGCTGCCGCCGAACTGGTCCGTGCTCGGCAACGCCGTCCACGGCTCGATCCTCACCTTCGACACGGCCTTCCTCGGGACCGCGGCGGCGCTCGTCTTCTCGCTGCTGCTGACCCCGCTCGCCGCGCGGAACATCGCCCCGCACCGCGTCGTCTACGAGGTCGCGCGCGTCGTGATCGGCGTCCTTCGCGCGGTCCCCGAGTTCGTCTTCGCGCTGATCTTCCTCGTCGCCGTCGGCATCTCGCCGTACTCGATCGTCCTCGCCATCGGCGCCCACACGATCGGCGTCCTCGGGAAGCTGTTCGCGGAGGCGGTCGAGGACATGGACATGGGGCCGGTCGACGCGCTGCGTGCCTCGGGCGCGGGCCGGATCCAGGTCTTCGTGCACGCGATCCTGCCGGCGATCGCCGCGACCTTCACCGGCCTCGCGCTCTACCGGCTCGACACGAACGTCCGCTCGGCGCTCTACCTCGGCGCGTTCGGCGGCGGCGGGCTCGGCTTCCAGCTCTTCAACTCGATGGAGCTGTTCCAGTACAAGTCGGCGACGACGCAGCTGCTCGTCCTGCTCGTGCTCCTGCTGATCGTCGAGCGCGCATCCCTGCTCCTGCGGCAGCGGATCCTGTGACCGTCGCGGAGCTCACCGAGGACGTCGTCCGCGTCGAGCTTCCCGACGGGACGCTCGTCGAGCGTCACGCGCTCGCGCTGCGCGACGGCTGCCCGTGCGCCGAGTGCCGCCATCCCGTCAGCGGGCAGCGGCTGTTCGAGTCTTCGCGCGTGCTCCCGAATGCCCGCATCGCCGGGGTGGCCGTTTCCGAGGAGGGCCGTCTCGTCGTCGACTGGGCCGACGGGCACCGCAGCTCGTTCGCGGCCGAGTGGTTCGACCCGGACGAGGAGCGGCTGCTGCAGCCGTGGGACGCGTCGCTCGAGGGCGCGCTCCCGTGGCACGCGTGGGCCGACGTCGTCGCGGAGCCGTCGGCGCGGGCCGCCTGGCTTCGGGACGCCGCGCGGCTCGGCTTCTCGCTCCTCCACGGCGTCCCGGTCGAGGAGGGCGAGGTCGAGACGGTCGCCGCGCTCTTCGGCGCCGTGCGGGAGACGAACTACGGCCGCCACTTCGACGTCAGCGTCTCGGTCGACGCGCGCAACCTCGCCGACACGGCGCTGCCGCTCAGCCCGCACACCGACAACCCGTACCGCGAGCCGACGCCCACGCTGCAGCTCCTGCACTGCCTCGTCTCGGACGTCGACGGCGGCGACACGGTTCTCGTCGACGGGTTCGCGGTCGTGGAGCGGTTGCGCCACCGCTCGCCGGAGTTGCTCGGCCTGCTCGCGCGCCGGCCGATCCGGTTCGCGTACCGGGACGAGAGCGCCGAGCTCTGGACGGACGTGCCGGTCGTGACCCTCGACGCCGCGGCCCGCCCGCTGGCGCTCCACCTCAACAACCGCTCGAAGGGCGTCCCGCAGGGCGACCCGGGCGACGTCGCCGCCTGGTACGAGGCCTACCTCGCGCTGCTCGGGCTCGTCGAGAGCCCGGAGCAGCAGGTCGTGTTCAAGCTCGCGCCCGGCGACCTCGTCCTCTTCGACAACCTGCGCGTCCTGCACGGCCGCACCGGCTTCGCGAGCACCGGCGCGCGGCGGCTCCAGGGCTGCTACGCCGACCGCGACGGGCTGCTCAGCACGCTCGCCGTCCTGGAGCGCGGGTGACAGAGGTCGTCGACACGATCTTCGCCGCCTTCCACGAGGCCGGCGGCGAGCTCTACATCGGCGAGCCGGTGACGGTCGCCGAGCACATGCTCCAGTGCGCCGCGCTGGCCCGGCGCGACGAGGCGCCGCCCGAGCTCGTCGCCGCGGCGCTCCTCCACGACTACGGCCATCTCGTCGCGACGGAGGGCGAGGACGCCGCGGAGCGGGGGATCGACACGCGCCACGAGGAGCTCGCCCACGCCTACCTCGAGCGCTGGTTCCCGCCTGCGGTGACGGAGCCGATCCGCCTCCACGTCGCCGCGAAGCGCTACCTCGTCGCGGTCGACCCGTCGTACCTCGACTCGCTCTCGCCCGCGTCGCAGCTCAGCCTCGAGCTCCAGGGGGGCCCGATGTCCCCGACCGAGCGCGAGGACTTCGAGCAGGGCGGCCACGCGCTGGCCGCGTGCCGGCTGCGGCGGTGGGACGACACCGGCAAGGACCCCGCGGCCGCCGTGCCGCCGCTCGAGTCGTACCGGGACCTGCTCGAGTCGCTGCTCCGGCGCTAGGCCGACTTCTCGGCTGCGTTCTGCGCGCGCGCGAGCTGCGCGAGCTCGTTCGCCCGCTCGCGCTCCCAGTGCGCGAAGAAGGCGTGGGCCGCGTCGGTCGGCGTCCGGAAGGCGTCGCCGGTGGTCGGGCAGCCGAGCGGGCACGCGAACCGCCAGCCGTCGTCGTCGCGCCAGACGACTCCCGGCTCCAGCTTCAACGGCCCTCGGTGCCGCACCCGCAGTCCCTCCATCTGAGAGACGCATCGGCACGCGACGCTTCCCACTTGAGCGCCGTATGAGATGAAACAGCCCCCGCGATGCGGGGGCCGGCAGAGAGGCGCATACGGGATTCGAACCCGTGCCGCCGCCGTGAGAGGGCGGTGTCCTAGGCCACTAGACGAATGCGCCCGGAGCGCGGGTTAGTGTAGCGGCGCGCCGGGGATCACCGGATCGTGCTCGACTGGTTCCGGAACCGCCGCACGGCGGCGAAGCAGCAGGGCGACGCGCACGCGCTCGACCGGCCCGGCGACCCGCGCGGCGGCGTCCAGAGCGACGAGTACCGCCACGCCTCGCCCGAGGACGTCGTCGAGGAGGGCGACGTCGCGATGAGCGGGCCGGCCGGCGCGGTGTCCGAGGATCTCTCCCCGGACGAGCGGCGCGCGCGCGACCGGTCGTAGCCGGATCGCAACCTCTCCGGGGGTTTCCGCGCGGCCGAGGCCGTTCTACGATCGGAGGATGCGGCAGGTCCAGACGACTCCGGCGTCCCTCGCCCAGGAGGCGCTCCTCGGACAGGCCGCGGCCGCCGCGGGCACGGCAGTGCTCGTCAGCGACGACACGCTCCGCTGGGTCGCCGTCAACTCGGCGGCGTGCAAGCTGCTCGGCTACACGCGCGACCAGCTCCTGCTCCTGCGCGTCACGGACATCGTCGAGCGGCCGGACAGCAGCCTGCTCCTCGCGGCGCGCGACGGCGACGGCAAGATCCGGCACGGCACCACCGGCGTCCGCCGCAAGGACGGGCGCTCGTTCCCCGTGCAGTACGTCAGCGCGCCGGCCACGGTCTCCGGGCTGCCGTACGTCCTGACGCTGCTCTGGTAGCTAGCTCGGCTGCCGCAGCCGGTAGTAGCCGTTGTCCTCGCGCGTGAGCGTGGGGAGCAGGACGGGCCGCGGCGGGCGACGGCGCCGGCGGAGGAGGAGCGTCGTGAAGGCGGACAGGCCCGCCGCGCCGAGGCCGATCCCGAGCGCGAGCACGTACGGGGGCGGCCCGGCCGGGGCGGCGGGGACGGCGATCGGCGCCGGCGGGGCGGTCAGGTGGGGCGCGGCCCGCGGCGCGATGTCGTCCCGCGGGTACGGATGCCGCACGATGAGGGCGAGCCGCGGCGGGGCGAGCAGTCCGCGCGCCGCGAGGAGCTCGCGCCAGACGATGCGCGACTCGAGGCGCGGGAGGCCGCTGGGCGCGGGGCCGGGGAGTCGCGGCGTCGGCGCGCGGCGCGGGTGGACGACACGCCACCCGTTCAGGTACCGGGTCGGGTCGACCGCGCCGTCGTAGCCGAGCCGCAGCAGCGAGACGGGGTGCACCTCGAAGTGGAGGTGCGGCGTCGTCGTGAACGCATCGCCGGTGCGGCCGAGGAACCCGAGGATCTCGCCCGCGCGGACGTGGTGGTTCCGCAGCGCCTTCGGCGAGTAGCCGGAGAGGTGCGCGTAGTAGTACTGGTTGCCCTTCGCGTCGGTGAGCCAGAGCCGCCAGCCGCCGAGCTGCTCCCAGCCGATCAGGCTGAGCGTTCCGTCCGCGACCGCCACGACGGGCGTCCCGAGCGGCGCGAAGAGGTCGTCGCCGTGGTGCCAGCCGTCGGAGATGTCGCCGCGGTGCGCGCCGTACGTGTCGCTGAACTGGGCACCGCCGGCGATCGGGAAGATGTAGCCGGTCTCGCCGAGCGGCGGCGTCACTTTCAGTGGGCGTCGCAGGTGCCGTTGCCTTCCATGGTGGCGCGCATGCGGCATCGCGGGCCTCGTCTGCGGCTTCGGCGTGGCGGTCGTGGCGGCCGCGGTCGCCGGAGCCGGCTTCGCCGCCCGGCCGGCCCAGCCGACGAGGACGGTCGTGCCCGCGGGCAGCCCCGCGTGCGGGCGCAGGAGGTGGATTGCGAGCGGCGCCGAGAGTGCGCCGGTGCGGGCGCCGGTCTCCACCTCGGCCCAGTTCCCGATGGCGACCGAGCTCCCGGGCGGCAGCGAGACGACGTAGCCGACGACACGCATGCCGGCGATCGTCCCCATGCCGTCGTGGCTGACGATCGAGTCGGCCGTCACGGCACCGCCGAAGAGGGAGAGCGACCGGACGGTCACCGCGCCCGGGCTGCAGCGCGTCCCGGTGACGTCGGCGCCGTCGAAGCTGACGACCGAGCGGTAGGCGGCCGCGCCGAGCGTGGCGGGCGCGGCGCCCACCGCGACGGGCTGGTCGCCGGGCATGACGATCGCGGCGGCGCCCGCGGAGGAGCACGAGCTCCCGAGCGGCGTGGCGACCGCGGTGGCGTACCGGAGCGGCGCGGGTGCCGCCGTCGTGGCGGCGGCAGTCGTCGCGGGCGCGGTCGTGGTCGCCTGCGCGTCGGTGGTCGTCGTCAGCGCGGTCGTCGTGGTGACACCGGCCGGGTCCGCGCAGGCTGCGCCCGCGCCGGCGAGCACGGCGAGGGATGCGATGAGGATGCAGACCCCGCCCCTCACGGCGCTCCAGTGTGCCAGGGCCGGCGCGCTATCGCGTGGCCTTCCGGTCCTCCTCGTCGACCCGCTCGAGCACGCGCAGCGGCACGACCTTCGGCTCTTCGGGCCGGTCGTCGAACCGCACGACGGCGCCCGCTCCCCAGAGCTTCACGTACGTCGCGAGACGCCCGCGCGCGAGCACGCGGTCTCCAGGCCGAAGCGTCGCCATCTCCCCGACGGCGTCGTCCCACGGATCGGCGGATGCTAATCCTCGTTTCGGTGTGGTGAAGCTTTGTGTAAATTCGGTACGGATATTCCTTGTAAATCATCAAAATCTGTGCAACGGTGGCGCGGTTGAAGGACACGAACGGGCTACTGCGGGGCTCGCGGTCGAGGAGGTGCCCCGTTGAGGAAGCTGACGCTCGTTGCGGTCGTGGCCGCGTTGCTGGTGGCGGTCGCCGCCCCGGCGCCGGCGAGGACGGTGCCGGACTGGTTCTGGCGCTGGTCGGCGTGGATGGAGCACGGCCAGCACGGCAAGCGGCCGGTCTCCGCGCCGACGCACGTACCGAGGTGGGCGTGGCGAATGCTCGCCGCCGACATGCGCGGCCTGCGGCCGAAGCGCTCCGCTGGGACGACGACGACCGCCACGGCGTCCGCCCCGACGACGACCACGACCTCGCCGCCCAAAGCGGCTCCGACGACCACGACGTCGCCCGCGCCCACCGCGACGACGACCACGTCCGCGCCGCCGCCGACGACCACCGCCGCGTCACCCGCTCCGCCGCCGCCGACCACGACGACGTCCGCGCCCCCGCCGACGACGACAGCCGCGGCCCCGCCGCCGCCCACCACGACGACCACGGCGTCGCCGCCACCGAGCTCGGGCCTGAACGCGTCGGAGCAGTCGCTCCTCGACGCCGTCAACCAGGCCCGCGCGCAGAACGGGCTGCGGCCGCTCGCGATCGACTCGCGGCTCGAGCAGGCGGCGCAGGAGCACACCGCCGACCTGCTCGCGAACAACGCGTTCACGCACGACTTCATCAAGAGCGGCGTCTCGTACCCGTTCGCGACCTGGATCGGCTGGTACTACACGGGCGCCTGCGCGGGGGAGAACCTCGCGGAGGGCTCGCCGTCGCTGTCGGCCGCGCAGGCGGTGCAGCTGTGGCTGAACAGCCCCGGCCACCGGGCGAACATGCTCTCCGGCTCGTACACGACGATCGGCGTCGAGCTGTCGGGCAGCGGCGGGACGACGATCGCGACGACGGACTTCGGTGGCTGCTGAGGCCGTCGTGGTAGGGCGCCGTCCGGCCCTCGGCTCAAGCTCCCCGGGCGAGGTGCCGAGTACCGAGGGGATGCGGATGGCAGTTCTCGCCGTGGCCGTCGCGGCAGTGGGGCTCGCGTTCGCGATGCCCGCCGTCGCCGGCGCCGTGGCCTCGCCCGCGGGAACCTCGGCCAAGAAGACGCCGCGAAAGCACCATCGGCCGCCGCAGCGCGTGGTCCGCCGCGCACCGGCGAGCCCCGCGACTCCCGTGCCGACGGCGCCGGCCGCCCCGAACGACCCGCTGTGGTCGCAGGAGTGGGGGCCGCAGTCGGTCGGCATCCAGGCGCTCTGGGCGACGGCCCCGGCCGCGCGCCAGGTCGTCGTCGCGGTCGTCGACACCGGCGTCGACCCGCAGCAGCAGGATCTCGCCGGCGCGCTCGTCCCGGGCTGGAACGCGCTCACCGGCTCCTCGGACACCCACGACGACAACGGCCACGGCACCGCCGTCGCCGGCGTCGTCGCCGCCCGCCTCGGCAACGCGCTCGGGATGGCCGGCTACTGCCCGACCTGCGTCGTCATGCCGGTGAAGGTGATGGACGGAAGCGGCCACGGCCCGGCGTCCGCGATCGCGGCCGGCATCGACTGGGCGGTCCAACACGGCGCCAACGTCCTCAACCTCAGCCTGACGCTCGACCGGGAGGACCCCTCCGTCGCGGCCGCGATCGCGCGCGCGGTCGCCGCCGGCGTCGTCGTCGTCGCCGCGTCGGGCAACGCCGGCCCGGCCGGCCCGACCTACCCCGCCGCGGAGCCCGGCGTCATCTCCGTCTCCGGCGAGGACTCGGGCGGCACGCTCTACCCGTGGTCCAACAGCGGCACCTGGGTCTCGGTCGCCGCGCCCGGCTGCAACACCGCGCCCACGCTCGGCGGCACCTACGACCAGTTCTGCGGGACCTCGTCCGCCGCCGCCGCGGTGAGCGGCATCGTCGGCGCCGCGCTCTCGCTCCCCGGCGCGAGCGCCGCAGCCGTCGAGGCGAAGGTCACCGCCACCGAGGACCCGGCGACGCACCGCATCAGCGCCGCCGCGCTCGGCTCCCCGTAAAGACGGAGGGGGCCCGCTTTCGCAGGCCCCCTCCTGAGGGTCGTCCCTCGAGCTCGGGTTAGAGCGCGAGCGGCGAGACCCGGACGGACTGGACGTTCGCGCCGATCTTCATGACGCGGACGAACGAGCCCGTGTGCACGATGCGGACGAGCTTGCCGATCACGTGCCCGTTCTTGCCGATGAGCACGATCCGGACATGCGCCGTCTTGGCGTTGCCCTTGAGCTGGATCCCCAGCCACCGCGTGCCGTTGAGCGTGACGAAGTGCGCGGTCACGATCGAGAACACGTGCTTGGTGGCGTTGACAGCCGGCGGCGTCTGGTTGTTCAGCGACGTCGTGCTGCCGTTGTTGCTCGGAGCGGGATTGCTCGGAGCGGGGTTGCTCGGGGCCGAGCTGCTCGACGACGAGCTCGAGGAGCTGGTCGACGAGGTGTTGCTCGGAGCCGTCGGGGCCGCCGGCGCCGGAGCGGGCGGAGCGCCCGTGGAGCCGCCGGTGCCACCGGTGCCGCCGCTGCCACCGCTCGGCGGGGTGACCGGAGGAGCAGCAGCGTTCGTCAGCGTGACGACGAGCGTGCCGCCGGAGACGGCGTACTGGTACAGGCCAGCGGTGACCGAGCCGGCGTTGCCGGTCGCGGCGCCGCCGCCCGAGCCGTTGCCGTCGATCGAGATGCTGGCGAGCTGGAACCCGGCATCCGGGGCCTCAGTGATCGCAAGCGTCCCGCCGTACGGCGTCATGGCCGAGCCGGTGGTCGGCTGGGTGCAGGCACCCGGGGCCAGGTGACCGATGGACGTCCCGTTGACCGAGATCGTGCCGCCGGCGCCAGCCGGGCCAGCCTTGCAGTACTTCACCGACACAGGAGCGGCCGGCATGTTCCACCACTCGATCTCGTTCACGCCGGAGCCGATCACGAAGCTGACCGTGCGGGCGTCGAGGTTGGTCGAGTAGGAGGTGCCGTTCGGGAGCGTGCCCGTGTTGGACGGGGTGCTCGTGATGTTGCCGTCGTGCCGGCCGTTGAGCAGGATGTCGTTCCAGTCGACCTCGGTCGTCACGGTGCCGGGGATGCCGGCCTCGCTGACGGTGACCGGGGTGCCAGGAGCGAACGCGCCCACGAACGCGCACGAGCCGCTGTCATCGTTGCCCGCGGTGGGAAGCGGGTACGCGCTGACCGTGCTCGACGCGCCACCGGCGGTGACGTTGAACACCGACGCCGTGTTGGCGTAGTGGTCGAGGTAACCGGGGCCCGGCTCCTTGCAGATCTTCAGCACGGACTGGCTGTCCGTGAAGAAGACCGTGGTCTCCGTCGCCGCATTGCCCTTGTTGACGATGACGTCGACGGTCGCCGTGCCGAGGTTCGGGTTGCCCGACTCGTTCACGATCTCGCCGCCGGCGCCGTTCGTCGAGTTGCCATCGGGGCCGTTGGCCTCGATGTCGGTGACGTACGTGACCGGTGCGACCTCCTGGACCGTCACGGTGCCGGCCGGGACCGTCAGCGGAGCTGCGCAGCCGTTCGGCGGGATGGTGACCGACGCGGTCCCGGAGTAGCCATTCGCGCCGGTGACCTTGAAGTTGAACGTGCCGGAAGCGCCCGAGTTGGGCTGGCCGTTCTTGCAGATCTCCACCTCGCCGGTGACCAGCGTGTTCGTGTAGAAGACGTTGGTCTCGACGGACTGATCCGTGCTCGCGGTGACCGTGACGGTCGCCGTATCGCCAGGCGTCAGCGTGTGGTTCGTGCCCTGCGAGTCACGCCAGCTGAGGGCGGACACCTTGTACCAAGGAGCCGAGGCCTCGGTGACGGTCACGGTGCCGGCCGTCACGCCCTCGATCTCGTCGGTGCAGGCGTACTGCCCGTTCGCCCCCACCGCAGTGCTGACGTCCCAGGTGTGGCCAGCGCTGTCGACGATGTGGAAGTTGAACTTCTGCGGGACCCCGCCGACGGTCGGATTGATCGTTCCGTCGGAGGTCTTGCAGACCTGAAGGAAGCCTGTCCCCGGGTCCTGCGGTGCATCCGCGAAGGCCGGGACGGCCCACACTGCCATCGCTGCGATCGAAACCACAGCGAGGGCGAGCAACTTGCGCATTCGTTCCCCCCTTACATCCACTCGAAGTGAATTCCCAAAGCCACCGGGCGTGGCCGTCATCCCCGACGGCCGACCGGTCTGAGCGAGACCTGCCTTCGTGCTACCCCCACTGCCTCCCTTCGACTGAATCCGATGCGACTGGCGGCCGCGGTGCGCCGGCCGCGGAGCGATGATCCCCGCGGGACGCCAACCTCACAAGTCCGGGGCGGGTGGGATTGCACCCACGCGGGACCACCCTCGGCCATTTGTTTAGGAGCAGGACCACCCGAGCGGATCCTGGCCGCCGGGGAATACCTCCTCTATGCTCGCGCCGCGGATGAGGGGTCTCGTCGCTCTGTTGGCCGTCCTGGCGACGGCGCTGGTGGTCGCCGCCGGCTCCCTGGCCGCGGGCGGGGGCAACCCGCCGCTGACGCCCGACGACCCGGGCTGGCCGGGACAGTGGGCGGCGCGGCTGATCGGCGTCCCGCAGGTGTGGCAGCTCGTCGACCCGTCGGCCCACCCCGTCATCGCCTCGATCGACACCGGCGTCGACGCCGCGTTCCCGGATCTCAAGGACGTCGTGGTGCCCGGCTGGGACATCATCAACAACGACGCCGACACGAGCGACCACGCCGGCCACGGCACGGACGTCGCGATCGTCGCCGCGGCGAACGCGGACAACGGCTACGGCATCGCCGGTGTCTGCCCGATGTGCCGGATCATGCCGGTGAAGGTCTCGAACGACGGCACGAGCGGACCGAAGCTGATCGCCGCCGGGATCCGGTGGGCGGTCGACAACGGCGCGCGGATCCTGATCGTCAGCATGGTGCACCCGCTGCCGGACCCGGTCGAGCAGGCGGCCGTCGATTACGCGAACGCGCACGGGGCGATCCTCATCGCCTCCGTCGGCAATCTCGGCAACACGACCGTCGGGTATCCCGCCGGCCTCTCCGGCGTGGTGTCGGTAACCGCGACGGACACGAGCGACCAGCTCTATCCGTGGGCGACACGCGGCCAGTGGGTGGACCTGGCGGCGCCCGGATGCGAGTACGAGGAGGAGCTGTGCGG
>JAFAIV010000155.1 GCA_019236545.1 Actinomycetota bacterium
CGGCCGTGACGACGGACTGGACGAAGCGGACGAACTGCGCCTGCGACGCCGGATCGGCCGGGGTCGAGCGCCAGTTCGCGTTGTAGATCGCGAGGACCGGCTGGACGCCGCGCAGGTAACCGGCCGTTGCCGCACGCTGCACCCGCATCAGCTGGGCGAGCGGCAGCGACAGCTCGCCGGACGTCCACTGGACGCTCATCCGGATCCAGTCGAAGCCGTTCTCCTTCGCGAGCCCCGTCGTGAGGTCGGGGTCGCCCCAGACGACCGCGTCCTCGTCGACGCCGACGTGGAACGGCGTTCCCGCGCGCGCGGCGGCCGCCCCCAAGAGCAGCACGATGCTTGCCAGAGCCGCAGTGGCAAGGCCCCTCGACCAACTTGCCACTTCAAAACCATATCGCACCCGGCGGCCGAGACCCGAAGTACGATCCCCGGCGGATGGCGACGACGCAGCAGACCTTCGCCGAGCTCAAGACCGCCGGGCTCGAGGAGATCGACCCCGACATCGCGCGCCTGATCGGCCTCGAGGCCGAGCGGCAGCGGAACCAGATCGAGCTGATCGCCTCCGAGAACTTCACGTGGCCGTCGGTGCTCGAGGCCGTCGGCTCCGTGCCGACGAACAAGTACGCGGAGGGTTATCCGGGCCGGCGCTACTACGGCGGCTGCGAGATCGTCGACCAGATCGAGCAGCTCGCGATCGACCGCGCGAAGGAGCTCTTCGGCGCCGAGCACGCGAACGTCCAGCCCCACGCGGGCGCCCAGACGAACATGGGCGTCTACTTCGCCATGCTCGAGCCCGGGGACACGATCCTCGCGCTGCGGCTCGACCAGGGCGGCCACCTCACGCACGGCCACAAGGTCAACTTCTCCGGCCGCCTCTACGACGTCGTCCACTACGGAGTCTCGCCGGACACCTATCGCGTCGACTACGACGACGTCCTCTCGCTCGCGAAGGAGCACCGGCCGAAGCTGATCGTCTGCGGAGGCTCCGCCTACCCGCGCATCGTCGAGACCGACCGCTTCCGCGAGATCGCCGACGAGGTCGGGGCGCTCCTCCTCTGCGACATGGCGCACTTCGCCGGCCTCGTCGCCGCCGGGATCGTCCCCAACCCGGTCGAGCACTGCGACTTCGTCACCTCGACGACGCACAAGACGCTCGCCGGCCCGCGCGCCGGCTTCATCCTCTGCCGCGAGGAGCACGCGAAGGCCATCGACAGCGCCGTCATGCCCGGGATGCAGGGCGGCCCGCTCGAGCACACGATCGCCGCGAAGGCGACCTGCTTCAAGATCGCGATGACCGACGCGTTCCGCGACTACCAGGCGCAGGTCCGCCGCAACGCCGACGCGCTCGGCGAGACGCTCCTCGACCACGGCCTCGACCTCGTCACCGGCGGCACCGACACGCACCTGCTGCTCGTCGACCTCCGCGACTCCGACTGGACGGGCAAGGACGCCGAGGAGCGCCTCCACGACGTGCGGATCACCGCCAACCGGAACACCGTCCCGTTCGACGAGCGCTCGCCGTTCATCACGTCGGGCGTCCGGCTCGGCACGCCCGCGATGACGATGCGCGGCTTCGACGAGGAGGACTTCCGCGAGGTCGGCCGCATCATCAGCGACGCGCTCACCGACTCGCCCGACCTCGACGCGCTCCGCGGCCGGGTCGACGCGCTCTGCGAGCGGCGGCCGCTCTACCCCGGCTTCCGGGGCTGGACGCGCTACGAGGCATGACCGTCGCGACGCGCAGGCTGACCGTCGTCGAGCACCCGCTCGTCCAGCACAAGCTCAGCTACCTGCGTGACAAGGACACGCCGACCGTTCACTTCCGCAAGCTCGCGAACGAGATCACGCTCCTCCTCACCTACGAGGCGACGAAGGACCTGCCGACCGAGCCGCACGAGATCGAGACGCCGCTCGAGACGATGACGGCGCAGCGGATCAAGGGGAAGAAGGTCGCCGTCTGCCCGGTGCTGCGCGCCGGCATGGGGATGCTCGACGGCGTCCTCTCGCTCGTCTCGAGCGCGCGCGTCGGCTTCATCGGCCTCTACCGCGACGAGGAGACGCTCGACGCGGTCCAGTACTTCGTGAAGCTGCCGCTCGACCTCGAGGACCGCGACGCGATCGTCCTCGACCCGATGCTCGCGACCGGGCACTCCAGCTGCGCCGCGATCGACATCGTCAAGGAGGCCGGCGCGCAGAGCGTGACCCTCGTCTGCATCGTCGCGGCGCCGCCCGGGATCGAGGAGGTCCACACGCGGCACCCCGACGTCCACATCGTCTGCGCGGCCGTCGACCGCGGTCTGAACGAGCGCGGCTTCATCGTCCCCGGCCTCGGGGACGCGGGCGACCGCCTCTACGGCACGAAGTAGCTCAGGCGCGCGCGACGCGCAGGCGGACGCGCGTGCCGCCGCCCGGCGCGGAGGCGAGCTGCACGAAGTCGCAGAGCTGGCGGGCGAGCCAGATGCCGCGACCGCGGACGTCGCCGTCGTTCGGGACGCAGTAGCCGAGGTGGCGGTCTGGCAGGCCTGGGCCCTAGTCGGCGATCTCGCAGACGAAGTCGCCGCCGTCCGTCCAGGTGCGGACGGTCGCGCGGCCGCCGCCGTGCGTGAGCGCGTTGATCGCGAGCTCGTGGAGTGCGAGCTCGAGCTCCGGGATGCGCTCCCGCGGCACTCCCGCCTCGGCGGCGTCGCGCGCCGTGCACGCGCGCAGGCCCGCGAGGTCGGCCGAGACGCCGTAGAGCCGTGCGTGCGGCGGCGCGTCCAGGAGGAGCCCGTCGAAGCCGGCCGCGACCTCGCCGGGATCCGTGTAGCCGTCGCTGAGCACCCGCCCACCGTGCGTGTGCAGCGTCGGATGCGTGTGCAGCGCGTGTTGGACGATCTCCTCCGGGAGCTCGGTCGCGTCGTAGAGGCAGAGGCACGCGAGGTCCATGTCGGCGAGGGCGACGTTGATCGCCGCCTCGTACCGCGCCCACTCCGCGACCGCCTCGGGCGCGGCCGTCGGCCACGAGGGCTCGCCGACGAGCCGGAGCCGAGGGCCACCGTCGTGCTCGGCCGCGTAGGCGGCCCAGGCGTTGAACACCTTCCCCGGCGACGTGTACCAGGACGCCCTGTCGCGCCAGTCCACGTGCGCGGCGTCTCCGCCGAGGGCCTCGCGCAGCGCCGACTCCTTACGCTGCGGAGTCACGACGAGCACACCCTCCCCGAGCTCGAGCGCGTCACGGACGTACGGGACGAGATGCTCGACGAAATCGTCGGTTCCCTCGTAGACGAGGGCGTCGTGCACGAGCGCGCTCACTGCAACACCAGTCCTTCCTCCGGATGCAGCGCGAGCAAACGCAGCACGTTCGGGACCGGCGCCGGCGCGTGCTCCAGGATCAGCCGCCGCGAGCGCGCGTGGAGCACGTGCGCCGCCTCGGCGAACAGGCGCAGGCAGGCCACGTCGACGAAGTCGACGGCCTCGAGGTCGACGCTGACGTCCCCGCCGTGGCCGACCGCGCGGGCGAGCGGCTCCGTCAGGCCGCCGAGCGTCGTCAGGTCGAGCCAGCCGGAGAGCGCGAGCGAGCCCGCCCCGGTCGCCCGGACGTCGAGCCGCGCGTCCGTCCCCATCGCGTAGACGACGATCGGGTGCGCGTCGATGATCGCGAGCAGCGCCGCCTGCGGGACGCAGCGGCAGTCGTAGGCGCAGAGCGAGACGAGCTTCCCGCTCGAGAAGAGCCGCGCGGCGCGGCGCTCGTAGCCGGGGAGGAGATCGGACGAGCCGTTGCGCGTCACCGACGGCGGCGGGCCGCCGGCCGAGCGCATCGTCCCGAACCCATTGTCGTGCGCGTCCTCGACCGAGCGGGCGAAGCCGTCGAGTGCGAGCTCGGGGTCGAAGGCGCCGTCGAAGACGTAGCAGTCGTCCGCCGGGACGACGACCGCCTGGCCCGGCGAGCCGGAGCCCAGCAGCGCGGCCGCGACCGGGTCGTCGTCGCCGCGCGAGAGGTAGAGGACGCGCTCGCCGCGCTCCAGGCCTGCGCCGAGGAACGCGAGCAGCGCCTGGTCGCGCCGCTCGTCGCTGTCGTAGACGAGGCAGGCGTGGTCGCCGGCTTCGAGGCCGTCGAGCGGGCGGAGAAAGCGGTGCGACACGTTCGGAAGTGCGGGAGCGGTGGTCGGACGGCGTATTTCCCGCTGCAGGAGTGAGCCAAACCGGCGCTAATGTCCCCTCATGAGGCTGCTCGCCGCCGTGCGCTTCGACTCGGGCGGCCCTCGCTACGACGTCCTGCAGGTCCTCTCCGCCCACCTCGACGTCGTCTGGGGCGCGCTGATCGCGTTTGCGGTCGTCGTCCTCCTCACGCCTGCGGTCGGCGGGATGGCGCGGCTGCTCGGCGTCGTCGACGCTCCGGGCGGGCGCCGCGTCAACCGCGCGCCGGTGCCGCGCCTCGGCGGGATCGCGCTCTTCCTCGGGCTGATCGTCCCGTCGCTCGCCTTTCTCCGCGCGGGGAACGAGAACCGCGGCCTGCTGCTCGGCGCGGCGATCGCGGTGACGGTCGGGGCGATCGACGACTTCCGCGGCCTGCGCTGGTTCGAGAAACTCGGCGGCCAGCTCGCGGCGGCCGCGGTCCCGGCCGCGTTCGGCGTCTGGGTCGACCGCTTCACGTTCCCGTTCCTCGGCATCAACACGCTGCCGGAGTGGGCCGGCGTGCCGCTGACGATCCTCTGGATCGTGGCGATCATGAACATGGTCAACTTCCTCGACGGGATGGACGGCCTCGCCGCGGGCGTCTCGGGGATCGCGGGCCTGACGTTCGCGGTCATCGCCCTCTCGCTCGGCAAGCCCGACGCCGCGATCCTGTCGGCGATCGTCTTCGGCGCCTGCCT
>JAFAIV010000270.1 GCA_019236545.1 Actinomycetota bacterium
CGCGGCGGAGCTCGGGGTCGACGAGGAAGCGTTCGACGCGAGCTTCCACGTGCACGTCCCTGCGGGCGCGATCCCGAAGGACGGCCCGAGCGCCGGCATCACCATGTCGACCGCACTCGCGTCGCTCCTGTCCGGCCGCCCGGTGAAGCACACCGTCGGCATGACCGGCGAGGTCACGCTGCAGGGACGGGTGCTGCCGATCGGCGGGCTGAAGCAGAAGGTGCTCGCGGCGCATGCCGCCGGCCTGACCGACGTGATCATCCCGGAGCGGAACCGCGCCGATCTCGACGACGTCCCCGAGGACGTGCGCGAGGCGATGAGCTTCCATCCGGTGATGACGCTCGGGGAAGTCCTCGAGCTCGCACTCGAGCCGAAAAGCTCGCACCTGCATGCGGTGTAGGCAGTGCAATCCGGTGCCCGAGGAGATCGCCCGCGCGGCGGATCTCCTCGGGCGGCGCTAGGTCCTCGCGATCCTGTGGGCCTCCGCCGAGGCGGGCGCCGTCCGCTTCAACGAGTTCAAGCAGACGCTCGAGGGCATCCCGCCGCGCACGCTCGCGGCACGCCTCGCCGAGCTGGAGGACGCGGGCATCCTCGAGCGCCGCGTCTACGACACGCGGCCGCCGCGCGTCGAGTACCGCCTCACGGACGCCGGGCGCCGCCTCGGCGTCGTCGCGCGCGAAGCTCTCGCTTCGCTCGCGGGATAGGAACTCCGCACCCGGGAGAGCGCGGTCTCCCGGGTGCTCCGTGCTGCGGCTCTTCGCCCGCCCGTTGATGCCCGCTTCGCGGGCGTCTGCGGGAGCGGGAGTGGCCTCCGCCGAGGCCGGCTGCGCCTGGCTTCGGCTTCGGCTGAGATCACGACTCCGCCCAGGCGGCGGCGTAGCGGGAGCCGGAGGCGACGCTACGACGACGCCGAACCAGCGTCCGCGCACGCTGAGCCTGCGCGGACGCGACGGCAACCCAGCTTCACCGACGGTTCCGAGGAAACCTGCACGGAGCGCACGGGAGACCGCGCTCTCCCGTGCGCGCAGTTCCGTATCCACCCCTGGGAAACGCGCAGCGTTTCGCAGGAACCTAGGCGGCGCTCAGCGCCGCGATCTCACGCTGGCCGGCGAGGCGCTCGAGCGCCTGGATCTCGATCTGCCGGACGCGCTCGCGCGTGATCCCGAGCTGGCGGCCGATCTGCTCGAGCGACATCGGGTCGATCTCCTCGTCGAGCCCGTAGCGGAGCGTGATCACCTGCCGCTCGCGCTCCGGCAGCCGGTCGACGGCGGCCCGCAGCGCGCGCTCGCCGAGCCCGACCACGACCTCCTCCTCGACGTCCGCAGCCTCGGTCGCGACGATGTCGCCGAAGGACGCGTCGCTGTCGTCGCCGAGCGGACGGTCGAGGCTCGCGACCGTCCGCGCCGCGGCCCGCACCTCCTTGACGTGCTTGGTCGAGAGCTTCGCTTTCTTCGCCACCTCCTCGTCCGTCGGCGGACGCTCCAGCTCGACCGTCAGCTCGCGCTCCGCGCGGGCGATCTTCTGCTCGCGCTCGACGATGTGGACCGGGATCCGGATCGTCCGTGACTTGTTGGCGACGCCGCGCTGGACGGCCTGCCGGATCCACCACGTCGCATAGGTGGAGAACTTGTAGCCGCGGCGCCAGTCGAACTTCTCGACGGCACGGATCAGCCCGATGATCCCCTCCTGGATCAGGTCGAGCAGCGAGATCCCGTGGCCCTGGTACTTCTTGGCGATCGAGACGACCAGGCGCAGGTTCGAGTTGATCATCAGGTCCTTCGCCTGCTGGTCGCCGGCCTCGATCCGCTTCGCGAGCTCGACCTCATCCGCGGCGGTCAGCAGCTTGTAGCGGCCGGCCTCGTTGAGGAAGAGCTGCAGCGAGTCGGTCGTCATGGCCGCGATCTCGCGGTTGTCGTAGTGGGCCTCCTCGACCTGCGGTCGCCCGCAGTCGTCGGTGAGGTCGATGCCCTTCTCCTCGAGCTGCTCGTACAGGCCGGCGAGCTCGTCGTCGTCGAGGTCGAGCTCGCCGACGAGCTCCTGGAAGGCGGACATGTTGATGCAGCCCTGCTCCTCGCCGTGCTCGAGGAGGGCACGCAGCTGATCCTGGCTCATGCCCCTCCTGTTACCGGGGATGCGCCGTCCCTAACACCGCGGATAGCCCGCGGGCGCGGAGGGTATGCTCCCGCCAGTGGGTGCGCCGGACTCCCTGTGGGAGATCGTCTTCCTGATGGTGATCCTGAAGATCCCCATCGTGTACCTCTGCACGATCGTCTACTACGCGATCAAGGCCGAGCCCCGGCGCGGGCGCGGGACGGCCGTCGGCGTGCGTGTCGGGCCGGAGGATCAGGGGCCCGGTTGGAGCCGGCGGACGCCGAGGCGGCTGCCGCCGCGCCGCCCGCACGGTGGCCCGAGCCGCGGCTACGCGCGCACTGCGCGCGCCGCCGCGTACGCGCGCGCGAGGGCTGAACGGCGATGACCGAGCACGCGGCGACTCCGGACGAGCGGAGCGGCTCTCGCCCGGGCGAGATCGTCTCGGGCTACCTGGCCGCATTCTCGATCGCGGCGAGCCTGCTGTCGCTCGCGTGGCACACGCTCCGGCTCAGCCCGGCCGCGATGCTGATCGCGGTGATCGCCGCCGGCATGGCCGGGAAGGACAAGCGCCTCCAGCTCGCCGCGTGCCTGATCGGCGCGCTCTGCTTCTTCCTCGGGATGACCATCTCGGTGGCCATCTCCAGGCCGCTCTGGTAGCGGCCCTCGCTGCTACAACAGGCGAGGAATGAGCCGCCCCGACGTCGACGGCCTCAACGCGGGCTACGCCGCCCTGATCCTCGAGCAGTACCTCGAGAACCCCTCCGCCGTCCCGTCGGAGTGGCGCGACCTCTTCGAGAGCCGGCCCGAGGCGCTGATCGCGGCGCAGCCCGGGCTCGCGCGCCTGCTCGAGCTCGGCGGCAACGGGGATGGGAACGGCCACGCCGCGCCCGCTGCCGTCGCGCCCCCGCCGCCGCCACCCGCGCCCCCCGCACCCGCCCCTTCGGCCCCGCCCGCGCCCGCTCCCGCGACAGGCGCTCCCCCGGACTCGGAGCTCCTCGGCGGCGTCGCCGCCTCGATGGCGCTCGTGAAGGCGTTCCGCATGCACGGCCACCTCGCCGCGCACCTCGACCCGCTCGGCTCCGAGCCGCACGGCGACCCGGCCCTCGAGCCGGAGCGCCTGATCCCGAAGCTGACGCCGGAGCTGCAGGCGCGGATCCCAGCCTCGCTGCTCCGCCTCTACGTCGAGGGCGACACGCTCGCCGACGCGCTGCCGCGCCTGCGCGAGACCTACACGGGCACGCTCGCCTACGAGATCGAGCACATCTCCGACCACGAGGAGCGCGTCTGGCTCCGGCAGGCGATCGAGTCGGGCCGCTACCGGCGGCCGCTCTCCCAGGACGAGCGCACCCGCCTCCTCGCCCGGCTCAGCCAGGTCGAGGGGATGGAGCAGTACCTGCGTCGCTCGTTCCTCGGCCAGAAGCAGTTCTCGGTCGAGGGCCTCGACGTGATGATCCCGATGCTCGACGAGGCGATCGAGCAGGCCGCCGAGTCCGGCGCCCACGAGGTCGTGATCGGGATGGCGCACCGCGGCCGCCTGAACGTGCTCGCGCACGTCGTCGGTCGCCCGTACGAGACGATCCTGCGCGAGTTCGAGGGCGAGCGGACGATCGAGGCCGTCGTCGCGAGCGACGAGGGCGGCACCGGCGACGTGAAGTATCACCTCGGCGCGCAGGGCACACGCTCGACCGCGAGCGGCGAGATCACGATCACGCTCGTCTCCAACCCGAGCCACCTCGAGGCCGTCGACCCCGTCGTCGAGGGTCGCGCCCGCGCCGCGCAGACCGACCGCTCCACCCGCGAGGGCTACCACGACCCGAGCGTCGCGCTGCCGATCCTCATCCACGGCGACGCCTCCTTCGCCGGCCAGGGCTCGGTCGCGGAGACGCTGAACCTCGAGGCGCTCGAGGGCTACTCGACCGGCGGCACGCTCCATCTGATCGCGAACAACCAGGTAGGCTTCACGACCGACCCCGAGTCGGGGCGGTCGACGCGTTACTCGAGCGACCTCGCCAAGGGCTTCGACGTCCCGATCGTCCACGTGAACGCCGACGATCCGGAGGCCGCGCTGAGCGCGATCCGGCTGGCGATGGCGTACCGACGGAAGTTCGGGCACGACGTCGTCGTCGACCTCGTCGGCTACCGGCGCCACGGCCACAACGAACAGGACGAGGCGGCCTATACGCAGCCGCTCACGACCGCCGCGATCTCCGAGCATCCGACCGTACGGGAGCAGTTCGCGGCGCTCCTGGTCGAGGACGGCGTCCTCTCGCAGGCGCAGGCGGACGAGCTCTTCTCGGACGTGACGACGCAGCTGAAGGCGGCGCACGAGGCGCTGAAGCAGAGCTTCGGCGCGGCCTCGTCGCCGACCCCGGTCGCCGAGGCGCGCATCCCCGCGGCCACCGGAGCGGACGTCGTCACCGCCGTCGCCGAGGACCGGCTGCGCTCCCTGAACGACCAGCTCCTCCGCTTCCCGGAGGGCTTCGCGCCGCATCCGAAGCTCCTGAACCAGCTCGAGCGGCGGCGCGCCGCGCTCGACGAGGGCGGGATCGACTGGGGCCACGCGGAGGCGCTCGCATT
The DNA here is from genome assembly GCA_019236545.1 of Actinomycetota bacterium. Classification (GTDB taxonomy): domain Bacteria; phylum Actinomycetota; class Thermoleophilia; order Gaiellales; family Gaiellaceae; genus Palsa-739. Next base: position 4,669 of record JAFAIV010000270.1, read on the forward strand.
CGCGTCGCTGCTCGTCGAGGGCATCCCGATCCGGATCACCGGCCAGGACACCCAGCGCGGCACGTTCTCGCACCGCCACGCCGTCGTCCACGATGTCGTCACGGGCGGCACGTACACGCCGATGCAGCACCTCGACGACGCGTCCGCCTCGTTCGAGATCCACAACTCGCCGCTCTCCGAGTACGCCTGCGTCGGCTTCGAGTACGGCTACTCGGCCGCGGCGTCCGACGCGCTCGTCCTCTGGGAGGCGCAGTTCGGCGACTTCGTCAACGGCGCGCAGATCATCATCGACCAGTTCATCTCCGCCGGCCTTGCCAAGTGGCGGGAGACGTCACGGCTGACGCTGCTGCTGCCGCACGGGTACGAGGGCAACGGCCCGGAGCACTCGAGCGCGCGGCTGGAGCGGTTCCTCCAGCTCGCGGCGCAGGAGAACATCCGGATCGCGAACTGCACGACGGCGGCCCAGTACTTCCACCTGGTCCGCCGGCAGGCGCTCGACGCGACAGCGCGGCCGCTCGTCGTGATGACGCCGAAGGGCCTCCTGCGCCTGAAGCAGGCCGCCTCGACGTTGGCCGACCTCGCGCACGGCGAGTTCCGGCCCCTGCTGGACGACGCGGCCGCGAGCCGCGAGTCGGTCGAGCGGCTCGTCCTCTGCCAGGGCAAGGTGTACTACGACATCGTCGGCCACGAGGAGCGCGCGAACCGCGAGACCGTCGCGGTGGCGCGGCTCGAGCAGCTCTACCCGTTCCCGGTCGAGCAGGCGAAGGCGCTCATCGCCGGCTACCCCAACCTGCGCGAGCTCGTGTGGGCGCAGGAGGAGCCGCAGAACATGGGCGCGTGGCGCGCGATCCGGCACCGCCTCGAGGAGGCGAAGCCCGACTCCGTACCGCTGCTCTACGTCGGCCGCCCCTGGCGCGCCAGCCCGAGCGAGGGCTATCCGACCGCGCACCTGCGCGAGCAGGACCGCATCGTCCGCGCGGCGCTCGGCGCCTAGCGGCGGTTGCGAAGCTTCGCTTCGCTCCCGGTGAAACGGAACTCCGCAGCCGGGAGAGCGCGGTCTCCCGGCTGCTCCGTGCTGTCGTTGTCGCCCGCCCGCTGAGGCCGCTCTGCGGCGTCTGCGGGAGCGGGATTCGCCTCCGGCCAGAGCCGGCTTCGCCTCGCTCTGGCCTCCGGCAGAACGGCTAGCGGCCGCGGCGGCGCGAGTTCGCCACGAGGCGAGCGACCTTCGGGCCGTGCTGCCGGGCGAGCTTCAGGACCTGCTCGCGCTGCCCGGGAGAGAGGCGGCGCCAGACGTCCCAGGCGGCGATCGCGAGGCCGATGGGGCCGGGACGGAGCTTGCCGAGACGCGCCATGACCCCATCCAAGCAGATGCGGAGGAGCCGGCGCGGCAGCGGCGAATCGTCACATCCGTAGCTTTTAGTAGTCTCGAATGGGAAAGTTGTTCGATTCGCGTTATGATCCCCCGTTGAGGAGCACGGCCCCAATCGCGGAGGAAGGTATGCCGGTAGAGACACCGTCGCTGTTCGCGCAGGTCATTCGCGAGCACCTCGAGCTGAAGGAGCGGAACTCGCAGCTCGATGACGCGATGCCGATCGATCGATACAGGAACGCCGATCCGTTCGAGAACCACCCGCTGTTCAAGACCGAGGAGCAGGCCCGCATCGAGGAGACGATGGACGGCGTGGAGCCGGACTTCAGCGATGCCAGCCTCGAGAACGTCCTCGCCTGGCCGACCGGCGAGGAAGAGAAGACCGTTGAGAGCGC
>JAFAIV010000373.1 GCA_019236545.1 Actinomycetota bacterium
CGGCGGCTCGGCCACGACGACGACCGCGACGACCACCACAACGCCGAAGCCCGCGCCGCCCACGCCTACGACCACCACGACGTCGACGACGCCGAAGCCCGGCGACTCGGCCGCGGGCGCCCGCTCGGTCGCCGGCCTGATCTGCACGGCCGAGGCCAAGAAGCTCGGCAAGGACGCCTTCACCGCGAAATACGGCTCGAAGGAGTCGTACGGCATCTGCGTCAACGCGAACCTCACCGCCGCCGCACAGATCTACGCCTCGTGCAAGTCGAGCGCCGGCCCGAGCAAGGACGCCTTCACGTCCTGCGTGACCGCCGCGGCCGGCTCGCTCCGCCGCCGCTAGCGCCCGCTCCGGCCGGGGCTACAATGCCGCGGCCTGCCCTCTTAGCTCAGTTGGTAGAGCACCTCCATGGTAAGGAGGGGGTCGACGGTTCGAGTCCGTCAGAGGGCTTGTGTCAGCGCCACTTGTCGTCGACAAGTCGTCGGCGCCGTACAGCATCTGGGGCGAGGACTGCGAGAGCTGGACCCTCTCCGTCGGGCCGGGGTTCCACGTGCAACTCGAGCGGATGCCCCCTCACACGACCGAGACGCTGCACTACCACGCCGGCGTCCGGCAGCTCTACATCGTTCTCGGCGGCGAGGCGACGGTTCGCCTCGAGGCCGGTGACGTCCGCCTGACCGAGCGGCAGGCACTTCCCATCGAGCCGGAGGTGCCGCACCAGATGCGGAACGAGTCCGACGGCGAGCTCGAGTTCCTCGTCATCTCCTCGTCGCCTCCCCGCGACGACCGCGTCGACCTCGAGACCGGCGCGTGACCCACCTCGGCGCGTTCGTGCTCGTCGCGACCGTCCTGATCGTCACCCCGGGGCCGGACACGGCGCTCACGATCCGCAACGCGCTGCGAGGCGGCCGCCGCGGCGGGATCTTGACCAGCGCGGGCGTGGCGACGGGGCAGGCGACCTGGGCGCTGGCCACGAGCGCCGGTCTCGCCGCCGTCCTCTCCGCGTCGCAGCCGGCGTTCCTGGCCTTGCGGATCGCCGGTGCCGCGTACCTCGTCTACCTCGGAGGGCACTCGCTCCGCAGTGCGCTCCGCCCGGGCGTCGTGGACGGCGCGACCGGACGACCGGCTCGCGCCGCGAGCGGGACGGTGGCATACCGCCAGGGACTGCTCAGCAACCTCGGCAACCCGAAGATGGCGACCTTCTTCATCAGCCTGCTGCCGCAGTTCGCGCCGCACGGCTCGGGGGCGTTCGGAGCCATGCTCGCCCTCGGCCTCCTCTTCGCCGCGATGACCTTCACGTGGCTGAGCTGCTACGCCGCCGTCGTCGCCCGACTCGGCGACGTGCTCCGGCGCACGCGCGTCCGGCGGATCCTGGACGCTGTGACCGGGGCCACCCTCGTCGCGCTCGGCCTCCGCCTCGCCGCCGACTGAGATGAGCGGGGTGGCGACGATCGCGTGGCTCGGTGGGTCGTGCATCCGGCTCGAGTCGGCGCGGGGCACCGTCGTCTACGTCGATCCGTGGCTGGCGAACGAGAACTGCCCGGAGGAGGACCGAACGCCGGAGCGCGTCGACGTCATCGCGCTCACCCACGGCCACTGGGACCATCTCGGCGAGACAGTCGAGCTCGCCCGTCGCTTCGAGCCGCAGGTGCTCGCGGTCACGGAGCTGTCCTGGTGGCTGAAGGCCCAGGAGCTCGGCGCGACGCAGGTGCTGCCGTTCAACATCGGCGGCGGCCGCGACGTTCTCGACATTCGGGTGACGATGACGGACGCCCGCCACTCGACCAGCGTCTGGCCTCCCGGCACTCCGGTCGGCGTCCCCGCGGGCGCGCCCGCCGGCTTCGTCTTCGATCTCGACGTCGCCACGGTCTACGTCGCCGGAGACACAGGCCCGTTCCTCGACATGCAGTTGATCGCCGAGCTGCACCCGCCCGACGTCGCCGTCCTGCCGGTCGGCGACGGTACGACGATGGGCCCGGCAGGAGCCGCGCGGGCGCTCGAGCTGCTCGGGAACCCGGTCTGCATCCCCTGCCACTACGACCATCCGCTACGAGGGACAGCCCGACGCGTTGCGGTCGCTCACTCCGGCTCGCCTCGTCGTCCCCGAACCGGGCGAGCGCCTCGACCTCCGCGAGCTGCTGCGACGAGGCACCAGATAGCCGAGCAATGGCGATTTCGTGCCGAGATTCAGCCGCCGGCCGGCGACGCCACCTCGTCGAGGATGAGCTCGAGCACCTCGTCGCTGTTCGTCTCGCAGAGCATTAAGTGCCCGTTGCCGTCGATCCCGCGCTCGCGCAGCGCGACCGTGGCGGCGTCCGCGCCCCAGGAGCGGAAGAGCGCCGCGAGCTCTCGCGTCGCAGCCTCCGAATGGGTCGGATCGTTGGGGGCGACGACTGTGCGGATCCAGAGACCGTCGTAGGACCCAGCCCGCTCGACGGCCGGCAGCCCGCCGCCACCGCCCAGCCGCTGCAGGACGAGCCGCGGGGGCATCGGGACGATCGTGCGGCGGAGACCCTCGGCAAGCTCTCCCGGGAGACGCCCGCTCGGCTCGATCCACTGACCGACGACGTAGTCGTCCGGGGTCAGGAACATGCGGTCGAGCGAGAGCTCGATCTCGGCGCCGCTCTCGGGCTGGCGGAGCACGATCCCGTCCGTCGTCTCCGAGACGACCTCGATCCCGCGCTGGAG
>JAFAIV010000007.1 GCA_019236545.1 Actinomycetota bacterium
GCAGGTGCGCCGCCCAGCGCCACGTCCCGATCGACGTGCCGTACAGCTCGAGCGCGCCGACGACGACGAAGACGCCTGCGTAGGCGGCCCGCGCGCGGGAGCGCCAGAGGAACGCGAGCAGGAGCGGAACCCCGAACGCGCCCGCGAGGTCGAGGCGCGGCAGGACGGTCAGCCCCGCGATCCCCCACACGGCGGCGCCCGTGGCGGCGACCGCGACGAGCTGTCGCGACGGGACGATCCCAGCCAATGCGACGCCGCTCAGGTAGACGAGCCCGTGCGCGGGTGGGATGAAGAGCGGCAGGTTGTGGAGCCGGTAGTGGTAGACGCCCCAGACGAGCGACCCGGTCACCTCGCCGACGGTGGCGAAGCAGACGACGCCGAGCGCCTGCGCGCGCGCGAGCGCGGGGAGGGGGCGGAGCGCCGCGAGCAGGACGAGCCAGGTGACGCCGCCGAGCGCAACCTGCCCGCCCCAGCCGACCTGAGTGTCCACCGCCAGCAGCGAGGCGAGGTACGCCGGGCCGGCCGCCGCGTACCAGCGGGGGACGCTCAACGCCGGTACTGCCGCTCGTGCCAGCTCGGCGTCGGCAGCAGCTCGACGAGCGCGCGTCCGCCGTTCGGATCGGCATAGGTGAACTCGGCGCGGTCGTCGTCCCAGTCGATCTCGAGCAGGCCCTCCTTCACGCGGTGGTCGAGCCACGCGCCGCGGAAGACGAGCTTCTTCAGCCAGTAGACGAGCGACTCGCCCTCGACGAGGGCGAGCTCGTCCCAGTGGCGGACGAGGTAGTGCCCGAGCGAGCTGCGCGGCTCGCGGAGGCCGTCGCGTTCGACGAGCTCGACGAGATCGGCCGTCTCCTCCGGCTCGAGCTCGCTGCCGCCGAGCAGTCCGAGCTTGACCGCGGCGGCGGTGACGCGCTCCTCGAAGTCGTCGGCGCTGAAGGAGAAGCGGTATCCCAGGAACTCGACGACGTAGTCGTCGCCGGAGTGGTAGTTCCCGGCCGCGTCCACGGCCGAAGCGTACCCTTGCCGTGTGCGGATCCTTCGCGTCCCGGCGGCGCTCGCCGTCGTCTTCGGGCTCACCGCGCTGACGGCCCGGCTGATGGCCTGGCCGCTCGAGCGGGCCGTCTATCTCGCTCCGGTGATCGTCATCGGCTTCGCCGCCGCGCTGGGCCTGCTCCTGCTCTGGGGGAAGGTCGCCGTGAACTCGCTGCGGGAGTCGCGGCGGCCGAAGCTCGTCGTCGCGCTGTGGGTCGCCGGGCTGGCGCTGATCGCCGTGCTGACGGTGATCGGCGTCTCGCTACCGCGCGAGGGCGGCTAGCAAGCGGTCGATCTCGGCCTGCGTCGTGTAGGCGGCGGCCGAGACGCGGAGCAGGCCCTCCTCGGAGACCGGCACCTCGATCCGGTTCTCCGCGAAGAGGCGCGCGGAGAGGTCGCGGCCCGCTCCCGGGACCCGTACGGAGGCCATCTGCGCGAGCATCTCCGGCGGCGCGAGCGGCTCGGTCCCTGTCAGGGCGGTGAGCTCGTCCCGCGCCCGGCGGGCGAGCGCGCGGCAGCGGGCGCGCACCTCGTTCCAGTCGCGCTCGGCCTGGTAGCAAATCGCGTCGGGAACCGCGAGCCAGGCGGCGCAGTCGCGCGTCCCCTGCATCTCGATCCGCTCCGAGAAGCCGTTGCCGGGCGCGTAGCCCCAGCTGACGATCGCCGCGTCCACGCGCTCCTGCAGCTCCGGCCGGACGTGGAGGAAGCCGGCGCCCTTCGGCGAGCCCAGCCATTTGTGGCAATTCCCGGCGTAGAAGTCGGCACCGAGCGGGGCGAGGTCGACGGGCACCTGCGCGGGCGCGTGGGCACCGTCGACGATCGTCGTCCAGCCGGCTCCACGGGCACGCTGGACGATCGCCTCGACCGGAAGCACGATCGCGGTCGAGGAGGTGACCTGGCTGACGTAGACCACCCGCGTGCGCTCGCTCGCGTGGGCGAACATCGCCTCGACGACCTCCTCCGGCCGGGAGAGCGGGAGCGGGATCGGCGCGCGGACGTAGCGCGCGCCCGCGCGCTCGCAGACCCATTCCCACGCCATGTCGCAGGCGCCGTACTCGAGGTCGGTCGTCAGCACCTCGTCGCCCGGCCGCAGGTCGAGGGAGCGGGCCGCGATGTTCACGGCGGTGGTCGCGTTCGCGACGAAGGCGAGGTCGCCCGGCGCCGCGCCGACGTAGGCGCCGAGCGCCGCGCGCGCCGCGGCGAGCTCCTCGGGCAGGCGGCGGACGATGAAGTCGACCGGCTCGCGCTCCAGCTCGCGCTGCCACCACTGGTAGCGCTCGAACACCGGTCGCGGGCAGGCCCCGAACGAGCCGTGGTTGAGGAACGCGACGTCCGGGTCGAGCAGGAATTCCTCGCGCAGCTCTTCGGCGGTCGGCGCGGCCACGGCGCGCAACCTTACTCTCACCGTCCCGAGCCCCCACCCACCCGGGGACCGGCGCAGCTTCGGGCGCCGAAGCCGACGGCTGTGTGGAGCCTTTCCGGCAGTTCCTCCACACCCGTCCGCACCGGACGATCCGGGCTCCCGATTCCGTCCGGGCCTCCCCGTAGCGTGGCCAGACGATGGTCGACGGCTCCTGGATCCTCGCTCCCTGCCCGCACCCGGCCCAGGCCGAGCTCGTGCGCGCGCTCGGCATCTCCGACGTCACCGCCGGCGTCCTCGTCCGCCGCGGCTACGACGACCCGGACAGCGCGCGCCGCTTCCTCGAAGGGGAGCAGCCGCCGCACGACCCGTTCCTGCTCGGCGACATGGCCCTCGCCTGCGAGCGCATCCGCGCAGCCGTCGCCGACGGCCGGCGCATCTGCGTCCACGGCGACTACGACGTCGACGGGATCGCCGCGACGACGCTCGCCGTCCTGCTCCTGCGCGAGCTCGGCGCCGACGTCGCGTGGCACCTGCCGAGCCGCTTCGACGAGGGCTACGGCGTGCGCGGCGAGACCCTCGCGCGCCTCGCCGACGAGGGCTGCGGCCTCGTCCTCACCGTCGACTGCGGCATCACGGCCGTCGCCGAGGTCGAGGAGGCGAAGGCGCGCGGGCTCGAGGTGATCGTCACCGACCACCACCGCCCCGGCGACACGCTCCCCGACTGCCCGATCGTCGCCACCCGCCCGTCCGCGTACCCGTTTCCCGAGCTCTGCGGCACCGGCGTCGTCCACAAGCTCGGCCAGGCGCTCTTCGGCGTCGACGCCGACGTCGTCAAACGCCACCTCGACCTCGTCGCGCTCGCGACGATCGCCGACGTCGTCCCACTCGTCGACGAGAACCGCTCGCTCGCGATCGCCGGCCTCCGCGCTCTCGCCCGCACCCAGAAGCCCGGGCTGCAGGCGCTGATGCGGGCCGCCGGAGTCGACCCGGCCGCCGTCGACGCCGGGGCCGTCGGCTTCCGCCTCGGCCCGCGGATCAACGCCGCCGGCCGCCTCGGCCACCCGCGCGAGGCGCTGCAGCTCCTGCTCAGCGACGACCCCGACGAGGCGCGGCGGCTCGCCGGCTCGCTCGAGGAGCTGAACCGTGAGCGGCAGGCCGTCGAGGGACGCATTCTCCGCGAGGCGATCGCGCAGGTCGAGGAGTGGCCCGAGGCCAAGCGCCGCCGCAGCGCCTACGTCGTCGCCGGAGCCGACTGGCACGAGGGCGTGATCGGGATCGTCGCGTCGCGCCTCGTCGAGCGCTAC
>JAFAIV010000061.1 GCA_019236545.1 Actinomycetota bacterium
GTTCCGCGTCCGCGAGGCGGCCATGACGGTGCAGGCACTCCGCTCGCCCGAGCCGACCGTCCTCGCGCTCGGAGGCGGCGCCGTCACCCGCGAGCCGGTGCGCGCGGCGCTGCGCGAACACGCGGTCACCGTCCTCCTCGACGTCGACGCCGAGACTGCGTGGCGCCGCGTCGAGGGCTCCGAGCGGCCGCTCGCGCAAGAGCGCGCGGCGTTCCTGGCGCTCTACGACCAGCGCGCGCCCGTCTACCGCGAGACCGCGGACACGACCGCCCGCGACGCCGACGACGTCGTCCTCGCCGCGGCAGGAGCCGTCGTCGAGCGCGGCGCGCTGCAGCGGCTGGGCGAGCTCGTACCGGGCCAGGGCAAGGTCGCGCTCGTCTCCGACCCGCATGTCGCCGGGATCCACGGGATGGACGCGCAGCTCGCGCTGGGCGCCCGGCTCGCGGAGGCGCACGAGCTGCCGCCGGGCGAGGAGGCGAAGACCCTCGCGGCGCTCGACCGGCTCTGGCAGGAGCTCCGCCTCGACCGCACCGGCACGGTCGTCGCGCTCGGCGGCGGCTGCACGACCGACGCGGCCGGCCTCGCGGCCGCGCTCTACCTGCGCGGGATCCCGTGGGTTCCCGTTCCGACGAGCCTCGTCGCGCAGGTCGACGCGGCGATCGGCGGCAAGACCGCGATCGACCTCCCGCAGGGAAAGAACCTCGTCGGCGCCTTCCACTGGCCGGCGCGCACCGTGATCGACCCGGCGCTCCTCGAGACGCTGCCGGAGGCGCAGCGCCGCGAGGGGATGGCCGAGGTCGTGAAGACCGGCCTGCTCGCCGGCGAGCCGTTCTGGGAGCTGCCGGACGAGGAGCTCGTCCGCCGCTGCGCAGCGTTCAAGTCCGCGATCTGCCTGCGCGACCCGCACGACCGCGGCGAGCGCGCGATCCTCAACCTCGGCCACACGTTCGCGCACGCGCTCGAGACCGCCGCGCACTACGGCGGCGTCACCCACGGCCAGGCGGTCGCGCTCGGCCTGCTCGCCGCGCTGCGGATCTCCGGCCACGACACTGCGGTCGTCGAGGAGGTGCTGCGGCCCAAGCCGGTGAAGGTCGACCGCGAGCTGGCGTGGCAGGCGATGCAGCGCGACAAGAAGAACGTCGGCGGCGAGCTGCGGCTCGTCCTGCTCGGCGACGACGGCCCGCGCTGGAACGTCCCGGTGCCGGCCGACGAGGTGCGCCGCCAGCTGGAAAGCTTGATCGCATGAGGGTGCTCGTCCTCAACGGCGTCAACCTCGACGTCCTCGGCCGCCGCGACCCGACTCAGTACGGCGGGCTGTCCCTCTCCGAGCTGGAGAGCCGGATCTACGAGTGGGCGCGCGGGCTCGACCTCAGCGTCCAGTGCCGCCAGTCGAACGACGAGGGCGAGTTCATCCACTGGATCCACGACGCGTACGACACCGTCGACGGGCTCGTGATCAACCCGGCCGCGTGGACGCACTACGCGTGGTCGATCCACGACGCGCTCGAGCCGCTCCGGGTGCCGATCGTCGAGGTGCACCTCTCGAACGTCGACGAGCGCGAGGAGTGGCGGCACGTCTCCGTCATCGCCGACCTCGTCGCCACTCGCTTCGCCGGCCACGGCCCCGACGGCTACCGGCTGGCCCTCGAATACCTGAAGGAGCACGCCACGTGAACCGGATCGACCGCCTGCGCGAGACGCTCGAGGAGCCGCTGCTCGTCACGAGCGAGACCAACGTCCGCTACCTCTGCGGGTTCGAGAGCTCGAACGCCGCGCTCCTCGTCGAGCCCGGCGGCGCCCGGCTCTTCACGGACTTCCGCTACATCGACTCGGCGCGCGAGGTGCCGGGCGTCGAGGCGGTCGAGACGAAGCGCAACACGATCGCCTGGCTCGCGGAGCACCTCTCGGGGCGGATCGCCTTCGAAGCGCACATCCTCCCGATCACGTATGTCGACGCGCTGCGCGCCGGCGGCCTCGACCTCGTCCAGCGCGTCGGCCTCGTCGAGCGGCTGCGCGCGGTCAAGGACGAGGAGGAGCTCGCGACGCTGCGCCGTGCGTGCGCGATCACCGACCGCGTCCTCGAGCGGCTGACGAGCGAGGTGTCGTTCGTCGGGCGGCGCGAGGTGGACGTCGCCTGGGATCTCACGTGTCTCTACCACGACGAGGGCGCGAAGAGCGAGGCGTTCGAGGCGATCGTCGGCTCCGGCCCGACCGGCTCGGGCCCGCACGCGCGCGCCGGCGAGCGCGTGATCCAGGCGGGCGAGCTCGTCGTCGTCGACACCGGGTGCACCGTCGACGGCTACTCCTCGGACTACACGCGCACGTTCGCGACGGGCGAGCTCGACGGCGAGATGCGCGAGGCGTACGACACCGTCCTCGCCGCGCAGCTGGCCGCGCTGGACACGATCCGCGCCGGCGTCACCGGCGTCGAGGCGGACGCGGCGGCGCGCTCGGTGATCGAGGCGAGCCCGTTCGCCGGCCTCTTCGGCCACGGCCTCGGCCACGGCCTCGGCCTCGACGTGCACGAGGCGCCGCGCCTCTCGACCGAGAGCGCAGACACGCTCGAGCCGGGCAATGTCGTCACCGTCGAGCCCGGCGTCTACGTCTCCGGCCGCTTCGGCGTCCGGATCGAGGACGACGTGGTCGTCACCGCGGAGGGCCTCGAGAACCTGACCGGGTTCACGAAGGAGTTGACGGTTGTTGCGTGAGGCTCACGGTGTGGGAGGATCGCAAGCGTGCGTGGGCCGTCGTTCCCGAGGGATAGAGGGCTCGCATAGACGGGCAGTCATAGAGCCTGCGGGGATTTAGCGACGATTTCCTGGAGGTGGGTAGATGTCTCTTCGAGACAGGCTTCACGTGCTTCTGCACGGTCAGGTAGACGGCACGGACGCATACCGCCGGTCGCGGCGGCAGGGCCCGCGGTTCGCCGTCCCCTTCAGCTATGGCAGACGGTCTCCGGGTTTCGGCGATACAAGGTCGGCCGAAGATGCGGTCGACCAGTTCGAGAGCCCGCAGGAGGAGGAGCGGGAAGAGTTCGGCACAGAGATCTAGCCCGCCGTTCGGGGCCGCCGCTACCATCTCGCGCCGTGGCAGAGACGGTCGACACGAACTCGTTCAAGAACGGGATGCACATCGAGCTGGACGGCAAGGTCTGGCGCATCGTCGAGTTCCAGCACGTCAAGCCGGG
>JAFAIV010000218.1 GCA_019236545.1 Actinomycetota bacterium
GTCAACCTCCGCGGCAACCGGCTGACGCTCGACGGCGACGAGGTCAAGGTCGCCGAGGCGCGCGCCGTGGTCGAGGAGCTGGTCGAGCTCGTCGAGAGCGGCCAGGAGATCGGCGCCGGCACCGTCGACGCGATCGTCAACGCGATCGACCAGGCCGAGGACGTCCGCACGATCTTCGAGGACGTCGTCTGGTCGCACCGCGGCAAGAAGATCACCCCGAAGACGGTCACGCAGAAGCGCTACATCGACGCCATCCGCAAGTGCACGGTGACGTTCGGGATCGGCCCGGCCGGCACCGGCAAGACGTACCTCGCGATCGCGCTCGCCGTCGCGGCGCTCTCGGAGCGGCAGGTCGGCCGGATCATCCTCACGCGCCCCGCGGTCGAGGCCGGCGAGCGGCTCGGCTTCCTGCCGGGCGACGTGCTGGCGAAGGTCGATCCGTACATGCGGCCGCTGTTCGACGCGCTCTACGACACGATGGATCCCGAGAAGCTGAACGCGTTCATGGAGCGCGGCACGATCGAGGTCGCGCCGCTCGCGTTCATGCGCGGCCGGACGCTCAACGACTCGTTCGTGATCCTGGACGAGGCGCAGAACACCTCGCCCGAGCAGATGCAGATGTTCCTGACGCGGCTCGGCTTCGGGTCGAAGATGGTCGTCACCGGCGACGTCACGCAGATCGACCTGCCGCGCGAGCAGGCGTCCGGGCTGATCCAGGTGCAGGACATCCTCGGCTCGGTCGAGGGGATCGAGTTCGTCCGCTTCGGGCACGAGGACGTCGTGCGCCACAAGCTCGTCCAGCGCATCGTCGAGGCGTACAAGCACCACGCCGAGCAGACCGGGACGCAGCGCGCGCGGTGATCGACGTCGAGGTCGACAACCGCTCGGGTGTCGAGGTCGACGAGGCCGGCGCGGTCGAGCTCGCGCGGCGCGTGCTCGCGGCCGAGGGCGTCGAGGACGGCGAGCTCGGGCTCGCGTTCGTCGGCCCGGAGGAGAGCCAGGCGCTGAAGCGCGAGCACCTCGGGATCGACGAGGCGACGGACGCGCTCGCGTTCCCCATCGACGGGCTCGACCCGCTGCCGGACGGCATGCCGCGCCAGCTCGGCGACGTCGTCATCTGCCCGCAGGTGGTGGAGGACGCGTGGCAGGCGCCGCTCGTCCACGCGCTCCTCCACCTGCTCGGCTACGACCACGGCGCCGAGATGGAGGCGCGGGAGGCCGCACTGCGATGAGCGCCTCGACCGAGCGCCGCGACGAGGAGCAGCCGCGCCGCCTCCGCCCGGCGCCGCCGCCCGCACCGGGCCGCGCGCCGACGCTGCTCGACAGCTTCAACTACGCCTTCGAGGGGATCATCCACGTCCTCCGCACGCAGCGGAACCTGCGCATCCACTTCGCGGTCGCCGCGATCGTGATCGCAGCGGCGGTCGCGCTGGGCGTCGACCGGATGGAGCTGATCGCGCTCCTGCTGGCGATCGCGTTCGTCCTGATCGCGGAGATGATCAACTCGGCGATCGAGGGCGCGATCGACGTCTCGACGACGTCGTTCGACCCAAACGCGAAGCTCGCGAAGGACGTCGCGGCCGGCGCCGTCCTGATCGCGTCCGTCACGGCGCTCGGCGTCGGCTACCTCGTCTTCTCGGGGGCGGCCGCGCACCGCACCGCGCGCGTCCTCGACAGCGTCCGCCACGGCCCGGCCGAGATCACGCTCGGGGCGCTGCTGCTCGTCGTCATCCTCGTGATCGGGACGAAGGCGTACTTCGGGCGCGGGACGCCGCTCCGCGGCGGGCTGCCTTCGGGCCATTCGGCGCTCGCGTTCGCGGGCTGGATGGCCGCGACGTACGTGGCCGACGACCCGCACCGCTTCCTCATCTCCGGGCTGACGTTCATCATGGCGCTCCTCGTCGCGCAGACCCGCGTCGAGTCCGGCGTCCACTCGAGGCTCGAGGTCTTCTACGGCGCCGCGCTCGGCGCGCTCGTCACGCTCGCGCTGTTCCAGGTGTTCGCGTGACCGGCGAGGAGCTCGTCACGCGCGCGGAGGCCGCGGCCGCGAACGCGTACGCGCCGTACTCGCGCTACCTCGTGGGCGCGAGCGTGCTCGCGCGCGACGGCCGGATCTTCGACGGCGTCAACGTCGAGAACGCCGCCTACCCGCTCGGGATCTGCGCCGAGAAGACCGCGATCGGCCGCGCCGCGAGCGAGGGGCTCAAGCCGGGTGACCTCGAGGCGATCGGGATCACGGCGTCGCCGTGCGGCGGCTGCCGCCAGTGGCTGCACGAGTGGCGGATCGGCCGCGTCTGGTTCCGCCGCGAGGACGGCTCGATCGCCGAGTACGAGCCGGCCGGGCTGCTGCCGGACACGTGGAACCTTCCCGACTCGTGAGGTCCGGCTTCGTCGCGGTCGCCGGGCGGCCGAACGTCGGCAAGTCGACGCTCGTGAACGCGCTCGCGGGCACGAAGGTGGCGATCGTCTCCGACAAGCCGCAGACGACGCGGCGGCGGATCTTCGGGGTGGCGACCGGCGACGACTGGCAGCTCGTCCTCGCCGACCTCCCCGGCTTTCAGCGCCCGCGCGACGCGCTCACGGAGCGGATGCAGCAGACCGTCGACGCGTCGTTCGAGGAGGTCGACGCCGTCCTCTTCGTCCTCTCCGCGCGCGAGCGGATCGGCGCGGGCGACCGCTTCATCGCGAGCCGCGTCTTCGCGCTCGGCGTCCCGGTCGTGATCGCGCTGAACAAGGTCGACCGGCTGAAGCCGGCGCACATCGCCGAGCAGGTAGCGGCCGCGGCCCGGCTCGCGGCGGGCCCTCGCGGCCAGAAGGCAGGCGAGCGCTTCAAGGCCGACCACCCGGACGCCGACTGGATCGACAACTTCCACGCGCTCCACCCGGTGAGCGCCAAGACCGGCGACGGCGTCGGAGCGCTCCGCGACGAGCTCGTCGGCCTGCTGCCGGAGGGGCCGCTCTACTTCCCGGAGGAGCAGCGCACCGATCTGACCGTCGAGACGCAGATCGCCGAGCTGATCCGCGAGAAGGCGCTCTGGCTGACGCGCGACGAGGTGCCGCACGCGATCTCGGTCGAGGTCGAGGAGCTCGAGGACAAGGTGCTGCGCGCGTCGATCCTCGTCGAGACGGACTCGCAGAAGCAGATCGTCGTCGGCAAGGGCGGCTCGATCGTGAAGGAGATCGGCACGCGCGCCCGGCCCGAGATCGAGGCGCTGCTCGGCCACCAGGTCTTCCTCGAGCTGAAGGTCAAGGTCAAGCCGAAGTGGCGGCGCGACGCGTCGACGCTCGAGCGGCTCGGCCTGTGATCCGGCCGGCGGATGCAGAGGACAAGGAGCGGGTGCGCGGGCTCTTCCGAGAGTACGCGGAGGGCCTCGACGTCTCGCTCGACTTCCAGAGCTTCGACGACGAGCTCGTCGACCCGCTCGCGTTCTACGAGGTCGTGCTGATCGACGAGGACGGGTGCGTCGCGCTCCGCCGGATCGACGCGGAGACCTGCGAGATGAAGCGCCTCTACGTCAGGCCCTCGGCGCGGGGGACGGGGCTCGGCCGGCGGCTGGCGGAGGCGGTGGTCGCCGAGGCACGGGGGCGTGGCTACCGGCGGATGCTGCTCGACACGATCCCCTCGATGGCCGCGGCGCAGGGGCTGTACGCGTCGCTCGGCTTCCGGGAGACCGGGCCGTACAGGCACAACCCGGTCCCCGGAGCGTTGTTCCTGGAGCTGCGCCTCTGACTACCAGCCGGGCTCGGGCTCGACCTCGACGCGCCGGCGCTCGGGGCGCCGCCGCTCGGGCCGGGACGAGCCCTCGAAGAACCGCGTCGTGCGCCGTGAGAGGTCGCGCCGCTGCACGGCGACCGCGATCCCGTAGAAGACGCCGGCGATCAGGAGGGAGACGATCGCGGAGCCGAGCCCCGCCGTCATCCACACCGCACCGAAGCCGAAGCCGAGCACGCACGCGCCGAGCCGCCACATCGAGCTGACCACCTGAACCTCCGAGAGCCGAAAGAGGACGAGAGCCCGCCTCATTTCGCCGCGGCGCGCGCCACACCTTCGGTGCAGCTCGGGCCGCCGTTCGCGGCGAGCCACGTCTTCAGCGCGTGGATGCGGTTCGAGGCCTCCTCGAGGCGCGCGCGCAGGTGTGGGTACTTCGGCGCGTCGGAAACCAGCGTCGCGTAGCCCTGCTCGCTCGCGCGCTCGCTCCCGTAGACGAGCAGGTCGATCCCGGCCGCGACCGCGTGCGTGGCCGCATGCGGCATGCGCGCAGGCGCCGGCGCGTCGAGCGCGTCGCTGACGGCGACGCCGGTGAAGCCGAGCTGGTCGCGGAGGATCCCGGTCGCGATCGCCGGCGAGAACACGGCGGCGGCGCCCGACGGGTCGAGGGCCGGGTACGAGGCGCTCGAGACCATCACGAGCTGGACGCCCGCGTCGACCGCCCGCCGGAACGGGAGCAGGCCGCGGCGCAGGACGCCGATCCCGGCGTGGACGACGACCTGCCGGTCGTCGGTGTTCGCGTCCGCGGCGCCGAGGCCGGGGAAGTGCTTCGCGGTCGCCGCGATCCCGCTGTTCTGGAGGCCCTGGACGAACGCGACGCCGAGGTCGCCGTTCTCGGGCTGGGACCGGGAGAAGGCGCGCGTGCCGAGGAAGCTGCGGGCGACGGTCGGCGTGTCGACCACGGGGGCGAAGTCGACGTCGACGCCCGCCGCGGCGAGCGCCTCGGCCGCAGCGGCCGCCTGGCCTTCGGCGACGACTGGGCTCGTCATCTCGGCGGGCGCGAGCGTCGGGGGCGCCCAGACGAGCCGGCGCACGACGCCGCCCTCCTGGTCGGCCGCGACGAGCAGCGGCTCGCCGGCGCCTGCGCAGGCGGCTCCCTGCAGCTCGCCCGTCACCTCGGCGGTCTGCTGCGGCGACGTCCAGCCGTGCCCGAGCAGCAGCACGCCGCCCATCAGCCCGCTCCGCACGCGCGCGAGGAACGCAGGCGTCGGCGGCGCGGTCAGCGTCCCCATCACCACCTCCGCCGTGGGCGCGACGGGCGGCGGCGCCGGCGGCGCGAGGATCACCCGACGGCGACGGCCGGGACGGCGCCCGGCTCGAGCCGCAGGCCGCTCGCCGGGTCGAAGTAGTGGAAGCGCGACGGGTCGACGGCCAGCCGCAGCGGCGAGCCCGGCCGCGCGGCCGTGCCGGGATCGACGCGCGCGGTGAAGAGCGCGCCCTCGACCTGGAGCAGCGCGTCCTCGTCGCCGGCCGCCTCGCGCACCTCGCTGACGTCGACCGGCGGCGCGTCGACCTGGAAGATCACGTGCGTGTCGGCGCCGAGCTCCTCGACGACCTCGACCCTGACGTCGAGGCGGGGGAGAGAGGGGTCGGCGAACGCGCCGTCCTCGAAGCTCTCCGGGCGCAGGCCGGCGATCACGGTGCCGTCGCGCGGCGTCGCGTCGGGCGGCAGGGGGATCCGGAAGCCCGCGAACTGCAGCTCGCCGTCGGCGATCTCAGCCTCGACGAGGTTCATGGCGGGCGAGCCGATGAAAGCAGCGACGAAGAGGTTGGCAGGCCGGGAGTAGAGCGCCTGCGGCGTGTCCACCTGCTGGATGCGCCCCTCGCGCATGACGGCGACGCGCTGCCCGAGCGTCATCGCCTCGATCTGGTCGTGCGTGACGTAGATCGTCGTCGTGCCGAGCCGGCCGTGGAGCGCGGCGAGCTGGGCGCGCATGCTGACGCGGAGCTTCGCGTCGAGGTTCGAGAGCGGCTCGTCCATCAGGAATGCCTTCGGGTGGCG
>JAFAIV010000244.1 GCA_019236545.1 Actinomycetota bacterium
TCGAGCGGCACGTGCGCGTTCCTCGCGGGAGACAACCTCGGCACCGCGACGTCGCTGACGACGCTGCTGACGACCGGGGCCGCGACCGCGACGCTCGCTCACAGCGCGAACCGCTACTACACGGTCAACATCAAGCCGGTCGTGGCGGCGGACAACTCCTTGCAGAACCGCGCGGTCACGTTCGACATCCACTGGCACCTCGACCAGTAGGCGAGAAGGGACTGAAGGAATGGCGATCGGCGCCGTCACACCTCCGAGGTGGCGGCGCCGTCGCCTGATCGAGATGAACACGTTCAGGACGAGGCTTCCGGGACTCTCCGGGGCGGCGGGGTCGACGGCGAGTGAGACGAGGATGGTGGTGGACGCGCGAGCGCTCGGCGCGCGGCTGCTCGCCTTCCTCGCGTTCGACGCCGTCGTCTGCGTGGCCGTCGCCGCCTTCGCGGGGAAGCTTCCGTCCGGCCACGCGGTCGGGCTCGCCTCGGCCGCGGCCGGCGTCCTCTGCGTCCTCGCGTACGCCGCGTTCACGTACCACCCGGCACCGGCGTCCGACGCCTCGGAGTCCGCGGCGGCGCGCCCGCACCGGGACAACACCAAGACCTTCCTCGCGCTGATGATGATCGTCGGAGTCGCCGCCTACTTCGGCGGCAACGGCACCTACTCGACGTTCTCGGCCGAGACCACCAACGCCGGCAGCACGACGGCCTCGGGCACGCTCACGTTCAGCGACCAGATCAACTCGAACTCCGCCTGCCTGAGCGTCAACGGGGCGACGCTCAACAACGTCAACGCCGGCTGCGGGGCGATCTTCAATCTGACGAACCTCGCGCCGGGCGTCTACGGCGGCCAGGCGCAGGTGACCCTCAAGAACACCGGCAGCATCGACGCGGGGTCGCTCTATCTGTTCGCCTCGAACGTGAACACGACGCTGAGCGCCGGACTCACCCTCGGCAACAGCGTCACGAGCCTCTCGATCAACCCGCTCGAGGGAACGATCATCCCGGGCGACTCGCTCGTCGTCAGCTCCAACTTCCACAGCCAGACCTTCACGGTCACCGGCGGGCCGTACCTGCCGTACACCACGTCCACGCTCTCGAGCGGCCTCACCTCGGGGAACTCGGTGACGACGCTGTCCGTGGCGGCGCTCGACGGGCCAGTGACCAACGGCGACTCGATCGTCGTCAGCTCCGGCGCCAACACCCAGACGTTCACCGCGAGCGCGAGCGCCGCGGCGGGTGCGACGAGCATCAGCGTCACCTCGCAGACGGCGAACTTCTCGTACCCGTCGGGCTCGACGGTCTCCGACCTCGCCGGCGTCACGAACACCGTCACCGTGACCTCGGCCTCGGCGAACTACTCGTACCCGTCGTCCTCCTCGGTCAGCGACACGACCAGCAACGGCTACGTCGCGTCGCAGCTCTCGTCCGGCCTCACGAGCGGGAACACCGTCACCAGCCTCGCGGTCAACGCCCTTCCGAACAAGGTCTTCCCGGGCGACTTCGTCACGGTGACCTCCGGCGCGCACTCCCAGGCGTTCACGGCCAGCGCGCTGGCCAACGCAGGCGCGACGTCGATCTCCGTCCTCGGCGCGACGGCGAACTTCTCGTACCCGAGCGCCTCCAGCATCGTCGACCCGAACAACATGGACTGCGTCGACCAGAAGACGACGACGGCCGGAGTCGTCGGCGCGACCAAGGGCACGGACCTCAACTTCAACTGGCCGTACGGCAACCCGCTCTGCTCGCAGATGCTCGTCTACATCCAGGAGACGACCGGCGGTAACCACTACTGCTGGGTCGGGAACTCCGTCTCGACGGCGATGTGCGCGATCCCCATCTCGGTCACGCTCTCGAGCTCGCTGAGCACGGGCGGCCCGATCACCTCGCTCCCCGTGAACGCGCTCAACGGCAACGTCAAGAGCGGCGACTCGATCGTCCTCACGTCGGGCTCGAACACGCAGACCTTCACGGCGTCCGCCGACGCCTACACCGGCGCGACGAGCATCTCCGTCAACTCGCTGACGCCGAACTTCGCCTATCCGACCTCGACGACGGTCAGCGACTCGACGATGTTGTCGACGCTGAACACGGACACGTCGGACTCGGTCACGCAGTTCGACAAGAAGGACCCGTTCGCGCACGAGATCGGTCCGATGCTTCCGCTGTCGGGTAACGGCACGCTCAACAACTCCGCCACGGTCGACCTCGGCCATGCAGGCTCGGTCAGCCCGCCCGACACGCGCGTCTTCCTGGTCGGCGTGTTCGTCCCGTCGTCCAACAACCAGAACGCCATCCAGGGGCTCTTCTCGACCTTCGGGGTCACCTGGCACATCGATCAGTGACGACGCGCCGGACACTCTCCCGTCTGCACCGTTCGATCGGGCCGGGCTCGGCCACGTGGACGACGAAGAAGGTGCTCCTCGGCCTGCTTCTGCTGGGTGTCCTCAGCTGGGGCACGACCGGCACCTACGCCGTGCTGAGCAGCGAGAACGCGAACCGCGCCGCCACCGTGTCGACCGGCACGCTCACCTTCAGCAACACGGTGAACTCGGGCTCGGCGTGCCTCTCGTACGGCACCGCGACGGCGAACAACAACATCAACAACGCGTGTAGCGCGGTGATCAGCGAGTCGAGCGGCCTGGTCGCGCCGGGCGGCTCGATCCTCGCCGCGATCACGATCAAGAACAACGGCTCGATCGCGGGCTCCGACCTCTCGCTCTACATGCCGACCTGCACGGCGACGACGACGAGCACCTACACCGGCGGCGTGAACGGCAGCGGCAACCTCTGCGCCGCGTCCGGCGGGCAGTTCTACGTCCAGGAGAGCTCGATCAACGTGACGCTGTCCAGCTCCCTCAGCACCGGGGCCCCGATCACCTCGCTGCCCGTGACGGCGCTCAACGGCACCGTGACCTCGGGCACCTCGGTCGTCGTCAGCTCCGGCACGCACACGCAGACGTTCACCGCGTCCAGCACCGTCAACGCCGGCGCGACAAGCATCCCTGTCAACTCGCTGACGCCGAACTTCGCCTATCCGAGCGGCTCGATCGTCTTCGATCCGACGACCTGCTGGAGCCCGAG
>JAFAIV010000280.1 GCA_019236545.1 Actinomycetota bacterium
CGTCCGCATCGACGGCGGCACGATCGCGGCGGTCGCGGATCGGGTCGACACGAACGAGCACCGCGTCGTCGACCGGACGGGCCTCGTGCTCGCGCCCGCGTTCGTCGACCCGCACGTGCACCTGCGCACGCCCGGGCGCGAGGACGAAGAGACGATCGCCTCCGGCACCGCGGCGGCGGCGGCCGGCGGCTTCTGCGCGATCCTCGCCATGCCGAACACCGACCCGGTCGTCGACAGCGCCGCCACGCTCGGCGCGCTCGTCGAGACGGCGCGGAGCGAGGCGGAGGTGCCGGTCGGCTTCCTCGCCGCGATCACCCGTGGCCAGGCCGGGGAGGAGCTGACGGAGATGGCCGAGCTCGCCGACACCGGCGCGGTCGCCTTCTCCGACGACGGCGTCCCCGTCGCCTCCGCCGGGCTGATGCGGCGCGCGCTCCAGTACTCCGCGATCACGGGCCGCCCCCTGGCGCTCCACTGCGAGGAGCCGACGCTCTCGAAGGGCGGCCACGTCCACGAGGGCCGCGTTGCCGCCGAGCTCGGCTTCGCCGGCTACCCGTCGGTCGCCGAGTCGGTGGCGGTCGAGCGCGACCTCGCGTTGGCGGCGTACGAGGGCCAGCCGCTCCACGTGCTCCACCTCTCCGCGGCGGAGTCCGTCGCGGCCCTGCGCCGCGCCCGCGAGGCCGGGCTCGCGGCGAGCGGCGAGGTCACGCCGCACCACCTCGTCCTCACCGAGGAGGCCGTCCGCTCCCTCGACGCGAACGTGAAGATGAACCCGCCGCTGCGGGCGGAGAGCGACCGGATCGCGCTGCTCGAGGCGCTTCGCGACGGGGCGATCGAGTGCATCGCCACCGACCACGCGCCGCACGCCGCGCACGAGAAGGAGGTGCCGTTCGAGGCCGCGCCGTTCGGCGTCACCGGCCTCGAGACGGCATTCGCCGCGCTCTACACGCACCTCGTGAAGCCGGGGCTCCTGCCGCTGGCGACGCTGCTCGAGCGGATGTCCGCCGGCCCGGCGCGGGTCTTCGGGCTCGACCGGCCGCGGGTCGCGGTCGGAGCGACGGCGAACCTGGTCCTGCTCGACCTCGGCCGCGAGTGGCGCGTCGGCGACGAGCCGTTCCGGTCGCGCTCGCGGAACTCGTGGCTTCTCGGCGAGCGGCTCACCGGCGGCGTCGCGCTGACCATCGCGGGCGGATCCGTAGCCTTCCAAGCGTGAGCGGCTACCTCGCACTCGCCGACGGCACCGTCTTCCGCGGGGAGTCCGTGGGCGCCTACGGCGTGGCGGCCGGAGAGGCCGTGTTCACGACGGGCATGTCCGGCTACCAGGAGGCGGTCACCGACCCGTCCTTCGAGGACCAGCTCGTCTGCTTCACGGCGCCGATGGTCGGCAACTACGGCGTCGCGCCGGAGCGAGACGAGTCCTCGCGCACGCACGCGCGCGCCGTGCTCATGCGCGAAGCGCGCGGGCCCGCCTGGACGGACTGGCTGCAGGAGCGCGGCGTCGTCGCGCTGACCGGGATCGACACGCGCAGCCTCGTCCTCAAGCTCCGCGACGCCGGCTCCATGCTCGCCGTGGCGGTCGCTGACTCGACGCCCGTCGAGGAGGCCGTCGCCATGGCGGCGCGGGAGCCGTCGATGGTGGGCCGCGCGCTCGTCGCCGGCGTCTCGACGGACGAGCCCTTCATCTTCCAGCCCGAGGGCCGCGTCCGCGTCGCGGTCGTCGACTACGGCGTGAAGAACAGCGTCCTTCGCCGGCTCGCGAAGGCCGGAGCGGCGGTGACGGTCTACCCGCACGACGTCGACGCCGACGAGCTCGCCGGCCACGACGGCGTCCTGCTCTCGCCGGGGCCGGGCGACCCGGAGCCGCTCGTGGAGGAGACGAAGGTCGTGCGCGACCTCGTCGGGCGCACGAATGTGATGGGGATCTGCCTCGGCCACCAGCTGCTCGCCCTCGCCACCGGCCACGAGACGTTCAAGCTCCCGTTCGGCCACCGCGGCGCGAACCACCCGGTGCTCGCCCGTCGCGACGGCCGCGTCCTCGTCACGAGCCAGAACCACGGATTTGCGGTCCGCGCCTCCGACGCGGCCGAGGCGACGCACATCTCGCTCTACGACGAGACCGTCGAGGGACTCGAGTTCCCCGAGTTGCGCGCCCGCTCGATGCAGTTCCACCCCGAGGCCGGGCCCGGCCCGCACGACGCGTGGCCGCTGATCGAGACGTGGGTCGAGGAGCTCGCAAGTGCCTAAGCGCACCGACATCGAGTCGATCTGCATCGTCGGCTCCGGGCCGATCGTGATCGGCCAGGCGGCCGAGTTCGACTACGCCGGCTGCCAGGCGCTGAAAGTGCTCCGTGAGGACGGCTTCCGCACGATCGTCGTCAACTCGAACCCGGCGACGATCATGACCGACCCCGGCTTCGCAGACCGGACGTACCTCGAGCCGCTCGACGTCGACGGCGTCGCGGACGTCCTCCGCCGCGAGCGGCCCGACGCGCTCCTGCCGACGATGGGCGGCGGCACGGCGCTCAACCTCGCGCGCGAGCTGGCGGAGTCCGGCGTTCTCGACGAGCTCGGGATCGAGCTGATCGGCGCCAAGCTCGACGTCATCCAGCGCGCCGAGGACAGGCTGCTCTTCAAGGAGGCCGTCGAGTCCTGCGGGCTGCGCGTGCCGCACTCGATCGCCGTCACGTCCGTCGACCAGCTCGAGGGGATCGGCGTCCCCGCGGTCGTCCGGCCGGCGTTCACCCTCGGCGGCCACGGCGGCGGCTTCGCGTACACGTGGGAGGAGCTCGTCGCCCAGGTCGAGCGCGGCCTGCGCGAGAGCCCGATCGGCCAGGTGCTCGTCGAGGAGTCGATCCGGGGCTGGGACGAGTTCGAGCTCGAGGTCGTCCGCGACCGGCACGACAACGTCGTGATCGTCTGCTCGATCGAGAACCTCGACCCGATGGGCGTCCACACGGGCGACTCGGTCACCGTCGCGCCGCAGATGACGCTGCCGGACGAGGCGTACCAGGAGCTCCGCGACGCGGCGATCGCGATCATCCGGGCGGTCGGCGTCGACACGGGCGGCTCGAACATCCAGTTCGCCCGTAGCCGCGAGACCGGTGAGGTGCGCGTGATCGAGATGAACCCGCGCGTCTCGCGCAGCTCGGCGCTCGCGTCGAAGGCGACCGGCTACCCGATCGCGAAGGTCGCCGCGAAGCTCGCGGTCGGCTACACGCTCGACGAGATCCCGAACGACCTGACGGGGACGACGCCCGCGAGCTTCGAGCCGACGCTCGACTACGTCGTCGTCAAGTTCCCGCGCTTCGCGTTCGAGAAGTTCCCCGGCGCCGACCGGACGCTCGGGACGCAGATGAAGTCGGTCGGCGAGACGATGGGCATCGGCCGCACGTTCGCCGAGGCGTTCCAGAAGGCGATGCGCTCCCGCGAGCTCGACGCCGGCGCAGCGACGCCGTGGCAGACGCTCGCCGACGTCCCGGAAGACGTGCACGACTTCTTCCAGGAGGAGATCGCGCAGATCCAATGGGCGCTCCTCGAGGTCGCCGGCGTCGACGTCGAGACGCTGAACGCCGACGACTGGCTGCGCCTGAAGCGGCTCGGCATCTCCGACGCCGACATCGCCGACGCGACCGAGGCGACCGAGGCCGCCGTCCGCGCACGCCGCCGCGCCTGCGGCGTGAAGCCCGTCTACCGTCGCGTCGATTCCTGCGCCGGCGAGGTCGAGGCCGCGTCGAACTACTACTACTCGACCTGGGGCGAGATCGACGAGGCGCCGCCGACCGGTCACAAGCCGCGCGTCGTCATCCTCGGCTCCGGCCCGAACCGGATCGGCCAGGGCGTCGAGTTCGACTACTGCTGCGTCCACGCGGTCTGGACGTTCCGCGAGCTCGGCTACGAGGCGGTGATGGTCAACTGCAACCCGGAGACCGTC